>NZ_JBHWIJ010000040.1:30080-40554 GCF_042732255.1 Kitasatospora sp. NPDC059803
GGCGTCCCTGCCGGCAGATCCGGCGCACTGGCTCTGTTCACGAGAACGTTCTCGTGAACAGAGCCAGTGCGCCGGATCTGCCGGCAGGGACGCCGTCCCGCCCACGCCTGACGTCTTCAGCTGGCCGAGACCTGAAGCTTGTAATCGACGGAGACGGCAAAGGATCCCGATGATCCCCTGATGCTCAGTGTGTGGCTGCCAGGTGCCAGCGGTTCCAGTTGTACCCAGAGGCCGCAGGCCCGGGCTAGGAAGCGGCCCCCGTCCTGGGTGAGCGGGTTGCCGTCCACAGCACTGATCTGCACGGTTGTCGCTTCGTATCGTTCGAGTTCCAGAGCTTGGTCGTCGAGGATGGCACTGCCCTGCGCGGAGGCCATGAAGGCGGTGCAGTCGCCTGTTTTGCCGTATGTGTTCACCAGTGGGAAGGCCACTGGCACCGCTGCAGGTACTGTGCACGAGCGCGTCACGGTCCCGCCAAAGGTGTCGGCGAGGAACCAGATGCCGGCTGTCTGGCCCTGAGCGCACAGGTGGCCGTCCTGATCTGAGACAGGGTTCGAGTCACTGGCACTCGAAGCTGCCCAGGTCCACCAGTGGCCCTGCAGATCGGCGGCGCTCAGTTTGGCTCGCGTACTCGGAGTACCTCCTGCGGGCAGCGTAGGAGCGGTCGCCGCCTTGGTCGGGGAGCTACTTGTGTCCGCCGTAGAAGACGGGGCAGACGTGGCTGAGCATGCGCTGACCAGAACCGACGCGCTGATCAGCAAGGCTGTGGATCTTCCAAGATGCATGAGCGAAGAGTACGAGCCGGGTCTCCGTCCGCTCCGCCCGCGCGGGGGTGTACTCGGCCGCCGGCCTGGACGCCGACGGCTGCTACGCGTCGGCTTCTGCCTGCTCCCGGACCGCCGGGTACTCCTCGAGCAGACGCTCGTAGAGTGCGGACCACCGGATCTGCTCCAGCACGATGTCGGCGACCGGCTTGGCCGCCTTGTAGGCGCTGCGGCCCTTGTCCTGCCTGTCGAACGGCATGCCGCCGGGGCTCCCGATCTCGCGACGGCCGAGGTTGGCCATTACCTGCACTGCGGCGCGAGCCCGCACCACGCCGCGGTCTTGCGGATCTGCCGGGACGACGAATTCGGCGAGCTGAGGGTTGCCCACCCAGGCGCCGGGTGTCATGCAGATCCGCCAGGCCGCGGCAAGCTGCTCGGTGGTGCGCAGCAGGTCCACCCAACGGTGCAGCATCTCCGTGTCCCAGTGCTGGACGAACCAGCTGCCGTGGTGGCTCCACACGGCCTGTGCCGACGTCCCGTTCACGAAGACGCCCGGGGGCTGCTGGGCGTCGAGGCCGTAGGCGGCGCGGACCACGGCCATGGCCTCCTCGAAGGTGTGCTGCGTGGTGTCGATGATGATCTGCACGACCGGCCTCCCCATGCCTCGCTCTGGTCCCCGATGGACTCATGGTCCATTTTGGTGATCGGGTTGTCCCCCGAAATGGGCTATGAGTCCATTCCCCAAGGCGCCTGTAGAACGGTGCCGGCGCCCAGGCCGGGCTGGGCCGCTTGATGGCAGTTCCTCCCCGACAGCAGCTGACCGGGCACCGCGGTCGGTCAGCGGTGTCGGAACTGCTGGTGAAGGCGGAGGATTTCGGTCTGCCAGTGCACGCGGGTCTCGTTGGTGTTGGTGGGTACCTGTCGGCCGAGGCGGGCGGCCAGTTCACGGTAGAGGGCCGGGTGCTGGGTGTCGCCGGCGGCGAGCAGGGAGGAGAGCAGCGGCTCGCCGGCGGCGGTGGTGTCTTCTACCCGGAGCAGGACCTGAAGCAGGTCGTCGGGGTGGAGGTCGGGCAGGGCACTGCCGAGGTGGCGGCTCAGGTGGGACCAGGAGGTGGCGGAGCGCTCGCGGGCGGCCTTATTCAGCGCGCCGCGTACCGCCGAGGTCAGCCGGGACCGCGGGGACGGAGCGCCCCGGGGGCCCGGCCGCGGGAGGCACCGGGCTGGGCCCTTTCGTTCCCGGGTCAGTGAGAAGTCGGCGACGAAGTGGGGGGCATCAGGCAGGGTGTCCTGACCCGGAAGAGGAGAAGTCCTCCAGTCGTGGTCTCGACCGTGACCAGGTACTGGCTCGATTCCTGCGATGCGTCGAGGACAGTGTCCACCTTGCTGCCGGTGGTCTCGCGGTAGCCATCGATCTTGAAGCCCTGCTGTTCGAGCATCGCGCGGACCTTGCGGACGGCCTGCGGGTGCTGTTCGAGCGGGGCGGAGCTGTAGGCCACGTACGTCAGCTTGTACCGGCCGTCCTCGCGGACCTCGTCGTTCTTGCCGACACAGTTGCTGAATTTCGGTTCGACGCTTCCGGCATCGAGGGTGGCTCCGGCAGTCTGCGCCATGTACTCGGTCATGTGCTGGGCCCAGTCCTGGGCGTCCCGGCGAGCTTTGACGGGCAGTGGGTCGTTCGGGCCGGGTGTGGACATGCATCCTCCGAGAATCAGGGGCAGGCAGAGTGCTAGCGCGGCAGCACCCAGGCGCCGGGCTCCGACGGGGCGTGCGGCGGGTCGTGGCAAGTAGGACATGGTGAAATCCTTGCGGCCGGGGCGGTGTGAGGACCGGGCGCAGCCGGACCGTGGCCGGCCCGGCTCCGGTGGTCACGGGGGAGGCTGCCGGGCTAATCGTGGTTTTTGGGAACCGTGGCCGGGGGCTTCCCGACGATGATGCGGCCCTGGTTGTCGAGGCTTTTGCTGCCGGCATCCCAATACCCGCTGTGCCCGGAGGTGTCGACCTGGAAGTTCTGCCCGCCGAACGGGGTGTTCATCGGGTCGTCGCCGAGGGTGAGTCCTGTGGCGATTTTGATGTTGTCGTCTGCTGCTCTGCCGGTCCAGAAGTGGTTGGGGTCGATGTGGAGCTGGTCGGCACGCTGGACGGTCATTCCGGGGCTCGCAACGGCGACGATGTCGTCGGCTCCCAGCCCCTGCCCTCCTGCGGCAGCCGCACCGACGAGCGTCGTCCCGTAGCTGTGGCTGAAGACCGAGAGGTGGCTGTGGTTGCCGACGCCGTCCTGGGCGACCCGAGTGCCCTGGGTGAACTGACGCAAAGCTGCAGCCCCGTCCTCGGCCCGGGTCGTCCCGACGACACCGAAGTTCGCCTCCTGCACGACCGGGATCTCAGGGGCGTCGTACCCGAGCCAGGAGATCACCGACACCTTCTGGTTCGTCCCCTTCGACTCCTCCTTCGCGGCCTCCTGCATGCTGTTGATGCGCTCGAGCTGGCCCCCCGTGCCGGCGATCGTCGTTCCCGTCCCCGGCACCAGGACCGCGGTGTGGTCGGCGGTATCGGGATTGCCCATGGCGATGACCGCCTTGCCGTCACCACCGTAGGACTTGGAATCGAAGGAAAGCAGGAACAACTGCTTGTCCCCGACCGCGCTGTCGTGCTGGTCGAGCTGCTCCTTGAGCTTCATCAGATTCTGCTCGCGGATGTTCCACTCCCCCTCGTCGATTCCGCTTCCCCGCGCGGTACCGGACCTCAGCCCGTCCAGTTCCTGGTCCAGGGCCAGCCGGTTCGCCTCGTCCCGGACCGCCGAAGGCAGACCGTCCAGCTGCCCCACCTTGTCCGGGTAGAGCGCGAGATAACTGCTCTGCTGCTCCGGGGTCAGGGACTTCCACCAGTCGGCGGACTTCTGCGGGTCCTTGTTGTCGGGAACGTACGGATCGGCGAGGCCGAGGTCCTTCGCCACGTTCTTCACGTCGGTGGCGGTCTCGGCGGTGGAGCCGAACGTCCTCGGCCTGGTCAGGATGTCGGCGTCGAGGCGCCCGAGGGCATGGTCGCCCTTGTCGCTCGCCTCTTTCGCGTCGGCCAGCGCCTTGTTGATCCGCCCCTGGGCCTGCGTACACAAATCGGCCAGCGCCTTGCGCTCCGGGTTGGACCTGGCCTCGGGGTCGTTCTGCTCACCCTTGCTCAGCGCCGGCAGGTTTACGATCCCGTCGGCGCCGACGGTCAGACCCCACTCCTCCGCGCGGTGCACAGCGTTCTTCAGATTGGTCTGCGCCTGGTACATCCGGTCGGCGACGGTGTCCAGAGTGAGCGCGACAGCGGCGGACTTGACCCGGACGATCTCCAGGATCTGCTCGGTTCGGCCCAGGGTGTAGAACGCCTTCTGCGCGTCCTCCCCTTCCCAGTTCCCGTTTCTCAGCGGCCCGTTCACCTGGTTGCGGTGCCGGCTGTCGGCGGCCTGGGCCCCGTTGGACAGGGCCCGCCAGGCCTTGGCAGCGTCGTGCAGCCCGGTCGGATCGAACCGGAGCAGCAGCTCGTACAGGTTCACTGGCCCGGTTTCTCCCATGCCTCGCCGATCCTCTGCTTCTGCCACACGTCGGCGTTGGCGTTCTCGTTGCTCGTGTAGGCCTGCGCCGTGGCGGTGAGGTTGTCGGCCGTCTTCTTGAGACGGTCGCCGACGCCCGCCAGCACGGGTGCCCAGTTGCCCGCCACCTGGCCGAGCCGGGCGGCCACCGACCAGCCCGTCAGCTGACCGGAAGCTGTCTGGCTGGTGGTGACGGCCGCTTGGCAAGGCTTCGCGAAGTCCTCGCTGATGGCCCGCGCCACGCCTGCGGACATGCGGATCTCACCCGGATCGACTTTCAGATGCCCCACTGCTTTCCCCTCCCGACAGATCTTCAGTCAGCAGGGAGCCTATTTCGGTAATCAGCCGATCTCTATCCGTGCAGATACTCAACCGCTATAGGGCAATTAGTCTGGTTCTAGCGATATGGTTCCTCTGCATGGCTTTGTTCATGTTCAGCAGCAGCGTTTGTTCACTGCTTGCGGCGGCGGAGGCCGGGGCGGCCGCGAGCACCGCTCCCGACATGGCCAGGGCCAGGGTGGCGCCGATCGTGGCGGCCTTTCGGGTGACGGAACGCACGGGGGTCCTCCGGACTGGTGCGGGATCGATGGATCAGCGCCCCCACCCTCGGGCTCCGCCGCACCCTCCTTCCACCGTCCCGGCATCCCGGGGACGTTCTGGCCCGCCCCGGGAAGCGGCTGGTGAGGCGTACGCGGCGCCGCACCCCCGTGGCGGCCGCCCTCTTGTTCAGACGGTACCGCCGTCGGCGTCCGTCGGCCGTGCCCGCCGTCGGCCTCGCTCCGGACACCACCTGCCCGCCGCCACGCCGGCGCGATCCTCCGGACCGTTCACCGGCGTCTTCGACTTCCGCCTCGCCTCCGCAGCCGGGAACCTCGCCCTGCTGGCGGTACGGGCCCGTTCCACCCGCCCCGCCTCGGCCCAGATCCCGGCACCCATCCACCTCGGCATCCAGATGGACAAGAACCACTGGAAATACCGGCGTATGGTCGAAGTAGACCCCGAAGCCGAAGGCTGAGCCGGTAACGGCCGTCCTTGACCGCGGCGGCCCTGGAAGGCTGTCAGGCCGCCCCTGCAGGGCCGGCCGCCGCGCTCCTCGGGCACGGTGGGCGTGGGCGGTCAGGGAGGCCCTGGAGAGCCTCCGGCGGGCATGATGGCCCGCTGGTGTCAGCGCCAGTCGAGTCCGAGTGCGGCGAGCTGGTCGAGCTGCTCGCCGGTCAGCTTCGCCCGGCGGCTCTTGGTGTTGGAGATCCACACCCCGAGCTTCACCTCCACCACGCCGTCGCTGTCGGGGATTTCCTCGATGTGGCTCCGCGGGACGGTGACCGATCCGGTGCGCTCCCGGTACTGGGCGAGCGCGGCCAGGCCGCGCTCGAACGCGCTCGGCTTCCCGGCGTCAGCCTTCTTCTTCGGCGCCGCTCCCGCGGCGACGGCCGCGCGCCCGACAGCTTCACCGCTTGGCCGCGTGCCCGGTCGAAGGCGGCCGCCGGGTCGTCGGTGCCGGTCCACGGTGGGCAGCCGCACCACGGCCCGATCGCCGGAACTGCTCCAGCGCGATGCCGTACAGCTCGGTCTTCATCGCGTAGTGGGTGAGCAGGTGACATAGGACGAGAAGCCGCTCATCGTCCGGTCGGACCTGCGCCAACACCGGTTGCGACCAGTCGCATCCGGTGCTGCAGGCCGAAGATATCCGGCAGGTCGGCACCGCGCTCGTCCAGCTCGGACAGTGCGTGCAGGTAGATGCCGGTGAGCGGGTTGCCCGCCGGGACACGGCCGCGCCTCGACGGTGGCGGGACGGTGGTCTTCTTTCGATGGAGCCATTGGAGTTGAATGTCGGTCAGTTCTGCAAGGAGCACCACCGAGGGATAGGGGGTAGCCGGGAATGCTGTCGGAGACGTTGAGCGCACTGGCTGCGGCCGGGGGCACCGGGATCGTCCAGGCCGCCGGAACGGACGTGTGGACGGCCACCCGGGAACGGATCGCCCGCCTGCTAGGCCGCGGGCGGACCGAGGACGAACGCCTCGCCCAGGCACGCCTCGACCGGACCAGTCAGGAACTGGAAGCCGCAGCCCCGCAGGAACGGGCAGCCCTTGCACAGCGACAGGAACACACCTGGCAGACCCGGCTGGCCGACTTCCTGGAAGGACTGGAACCAGCCGAACAGACCCAGGCCGCCGAACAACTGCGCGCCCTGCTGCTCCCCGCCCCCGCCGGCCCCGCTGCCCAGGTCCACGCCGACAACAGTGGAGTCACCGCCGGCCGGGACATCGACAACCAGGGCGGCGCGATCGGCCGGGACTTCAGCGGCTCGGTCACGATCGGCGCACCCGACCGCCCTACCCCGCCGGGAACGGACCCGCGCTGACCGTCCCCGGAGCCGAGCACGGCCCCGCCGGTCCGCGAACCGGCGTGCGCAGCCAGCACGACCTCGTGAACTCCGGCGGTGTGGTGGCAGGGAGCGTCCGCGGCGACATCCACGTCCACAGTCCCACCACCCCACCGGCCCTCACCTGGCCGATGCAGATCGGCACCGTCCCCACGGTCGCGGACTGCTACCACCACCGCCCCTGCGTCGACCGCGCCCTGCACACGGGCACCGCCACGGTACTGAGCGGACCGCAAGGCACCGGCAAGACCCAGGCCGCCGCCCACCGCGCCCAGTCCGCCCTGCGGGAAGGCAGCGTGGACCTGCTCCTGTGGACCGACGCATCGAGCCGGACCGCCGTACGGGACAGTTACGCCCGGGCGGCCGCTCACCTCGGGCTGGCCCAAGGACCCGACGCCGCAACAGCCTTCCTCGCGTGGCTGCACACCACGAACCGCCGGTGGCTGCTGATCCTCGACGCGTTGGCCGACCGCAGAGACATCCATGACCTGTGGCCGGACCCGGCCCCCAGGAGCGAACTCGTGGTGACCACCCGCAGCACGGACCGGCAACTGCGCACCCGACGGCGCGCGACGCTCCCCGTGCGCCACTTCACCACGCGGGAGTCCGTCGGCTACCTGGCCGACCGCCTCGCCGTCCACGACCTCGGCGCCCCGGAGTCCGAACTGACCGCAGCCGCCGACGCGGCAGGCGGCCGACCGGGCGAGCTGTGCGCCGCCGCCGACCAGCTGATCGAGGCCGGCTCCGGCCCGCCACCACACCCGCACGGCCTGCACCGCGGATCCGTACAGCTGCGCCGGCACGTGCCCTGCCCGCTGTGCGCCCCACCGGCCCCGGCCACCGGCATCGCCCTACGTCACGCCCCGGAGGACGAGGTCTGGGCCCGGTGGATCGAGGCCGTCCTGACCGCGGCAGGACTCGGCCCACTGTGCGAGGAAGCCGACGCGGACCGCACGATCGTGCTGCTGTCCACCGCCTACCTACGCTCGCCGCGCTGTGCCGACCCCGTCGAGCATGCCCTGGTGACGGCACGTATCGACGCCGCGTCGCCGCCGGCCTCCCACCCCTCGGGCCCGACCGTCGAGCTGACCGGCCACCGCCCCGAACAGGCCGCCGCCGCCCTGTTCGCCGCACTCGGCGGCGCACCGCGACCACCCGACCTCACCGGCCTGCGTTACCCCGGTACAGGCCCGGCCCACTTCAAGGCCCCGCCCCGCCACCTGTCGTTCACCGGCCGCAGCACGGTCCTGGAACACCTGCACCGGCAGCTCGGCGGCGCAATGGCGGCCGTCCTGCCCAGCTCCCAGACCCTCTACGGCCTCGGCGGGATCGGCAAGACACAGATCGCGTTGGAGTACGCGCACCGGTTCGCAGCCGAGTACGACCTGGTCTGGTGGATCGACGCCGAACAGCCCGAGCTGATCGGCCCCACGCTCGCCGACCTGGCACGCGAACTCGGCCTGCCGGTCGGCGACTCGGTCGCCGAGGCAGCCAACTCCGCCCTGACCGCCCTGCGGCGGGGCACCCCGGCCGCCCGCTGGCTGCTGATCTTCGACAACGCCGACGACCCCGCCGAGATCCTCCCGTTCCTACCGGGAGGCTCGGGCCACATCCTGGTCACCTCCCGCAACCCGGAGTGGAACCGGGTGGCCGAGGCCCTCGCCGTGGACGTCTTCACCCGCCGCGAGAGCATCGAGCACCTGCGCCGCCGCGTCGCAGGCCTGACCGAACCGAACGCCGACGCGGTGGCCCACGAACTCGGCGACCTCCCCCTGGCGATCGAGGTGGCCGCCGCCTGGCTGGACGCCACCGGCATGCCCGTCGACTCCTACCTGGCCCAACTACGCAGAGCGGCCGCCCAGGTACTCTCAATGGGCCAACCAGTGGACTACCCCGCCACGGTGGCAGCCGCCTGGAACGTCTCGATCACCCGGCTGCGCACCGAGGCCCCCGCGGCCGCCCGCCTGCTGCAGCTGTGCGCGTTCTTCGCCCCCGAGCCCATCTCCACCCGGCTCGTCTACGACAACGAGCAGATACTCCACGCGCTCTACGGAGAGCGGGCCGACGGACCAGCCACCCAGATCAACCTCGGCGCAGCTATCAAGAAGATCGGACGCTACTCCCTCGCCCGGGTCGACAGCACCGGCATCCAACTGCACCGGCTCGTCCAGGCGGTCATCCGCAGCACAATGACCGCAGAGGAGCAGCGCAGGGCCGCCCACGACGTCCACCTCATCCTGGCCGCCGCACGCCCCGCCGACCACGACATCGACAATCCGGCCAGCTGGCCCGCGCTGGAGGAGATCTGGCCGCACCTGACCGCCTGCGCCACCCACCAATGCGACGCCCCACAGCCCCGGCAACTGCTCATCGACCGCGTCCGCTACCTGTGGAAGCGCGCTGAACTGCACAGCGCCGACCGCCTGAGCGAAACCCTCATCCCGGTATGGACCGACAAACTCGGCCCGGACGACCCACAGAACCTGCGGCTGCGCTTCCACCACGCCAACATCCGTCGTTCACTGGGGCGTTACACCGAAGCGCTGACGCTGGACGAAGACGTCCTGGAACGCCAGCGGACCACCCTCGGCGAACACCACCCGGACGCCCTGATGACCGCCGGGTCACTGGCCGCCGACCTACGGGGCCTGGGCCGCTTCCAGCCCGCGCTCGCGCTCGACCTCGACACCTACGCCCGCCTCACCACACTCTTCGGCGCCGACAACCCGCGCACCCTGGCCATGGCCAACAACCTGGCGATCGACTACCGGCTGGTCGGGGACAGCCAGGCCGCCCGCGACCTGGACCAGGAGACCCTGCAACGACGAGAGGCCGTGCTGGGCCTGCGACACCCGGCCACCCTCTCGACGAAGTACTGCCTCGCCCGCGACCTGCGCGACCTCGGCTACTTTCCGGCCTCGATCGCCCTGCTGAGCGAGGTCGCCGTCGGCTTCGCCGCAGTCCTCGACCCCGACCTGCCGGAGAGGCTGCGCAACGACACCTCGCTGGCCGTCTCGCTGCGCCGGGCAGGCCGGCTAGAGGAGGCCCGTACGAAGAACGCCACCGCCTACGAACGCTACCGGGAACGCTACGACGGGGACACACCGGACGCTCTGATCTGCGCGGCCAACCTGGCCGCGGACCACAGCGCCGCCAGCGACCACGGCCTCGCCCGAGACCTGACCGTCCAGATCCACGCCACGTACGAGCGACTGCTCGGCGCAGACCACCCGTTCACCCTCGCCTGCGCCGCCAACCTCGCCCTCTACCTGAGGACCAGCGGTGACGCCGAGGCTGCCATCGTGCGGGGCGAGGCGGCGGCGGAGGCGCTGGGCCGATGCGTGGGCCCGACGCATCCGTTCACCCTCAAGGCGGTGATCAACCTCGCCAACGCCTACACCAGCACCGGCCGCCATGGCATGGCGCTGCCCCTCCTGCAACAGGCCCTGGCCGACCTGGGTGCCCGCTACGGCACGCAGCACCCGGACGCACTGGCCTGTGCCGCCAACCTCGCCCGCACCCTACGCGTCCTTGGCCGACCGGTCGAGGCCGCCGAACACCACGCCCACGCCCTCGACGGCCTCACCCGCCGTTTGGGCGTCGACCATCCCGACACCCGGGCGGCCCGCGACGGGTGCGCGATCGACCTCGACCTCGAACTCCAGTCGGGGGGGGGGGGGGGGGGGCGGGGGGGGGGGCCGGGCGCGGCGCACCGGGGGGCTGTGGTCGGGGGGGGGGAAGTGGCAGAGTCTGAGA
>NZ_JBHWIJ010000040.1:40564-43955 GCF_042732255.1 Kitasatospora sp. NPDC059803
GCGCGGGCGCGCGGCGCGCGCCGCGCCCCACCCCCCACACTACCCGCCCGCGCTCGCCGCCCCCGCGCCCCGCGGCGGGGGGGCCCGGGCCACACCCCCCCGGGGCGTATGTCCGGCTTGCACTCGTATCCCGTCCTTCGGCCCACCCGGCCCGCTGCGCGCCCGCACCCACCTGTGAAGTTCGGCCGTGGTGTCAGCAGCGGCGCGAAGCCGTACCGTCCGGTGTCGCGTTCGCCGTATCTCCTTTGCGTTTCTGATCTTGTTACTCGGGTGCCGATGGGATGGGCCTGCGCTGCCCGCCGCGTCCCCGTGGCCGGGGCCCCGGGTGGAGAGTCGGCAACTGGTGATCGGTCGGCCGTACAGCCGCCCGATCACCGGGCCCGGCCGGGTCAGCGCCAGTCGAGCCCGAGTGCGGCGAGCTGGTCGAGTTGCTCGCCGGTCAGCTTCGCCCGGCGGGTCTTGGTGTTGGAGATCCACACCCCGAGCTTCACCTCCACCGTGCCGCCGCCATGGCCGCTGTCGGGGATCTCCTCCACGTGCTGGCGCGGCACGGTCACCGACCCGGTGCGTTCGCGGTACACAGCGAGCGCGGCCAGACCCCGGTCGAAGGCGCTCGGCTTCCTGGCGCCGGCCTTCTTCTTCGGCGCCGCTTCCTCGGCCGGGGCCGCCAGCGGCTCGACGCCGAGCGCGGCCAGGCGCTCGCGCTGCCCGTCCATCAGCCCGTGCCAGACGATGTGCTGACGCTGGCGCTCCAACCACCGACCGACATCGAGCCCGTGCACCGTCACCCCCGGCAGCAGATCGGACAGCTGCGCCCCACCTTCGACGCAGTCGGCGACGGCGGCGTAGTGGCGCTGCCAGTCCAGCGGCCAGGCCGGGTTCCAGTCCGGGTCGATCCCGGCCAGGGCTTCCACCCGGTCCGGCCGATCCGCCAGCACACCGGGCCGGCGCTGGTTGGACAACCACTGCCCCACCGGTTTGTCCAGCGCGGTCGCGGTGCGGGGCGCAGCGAGGGTGCCGTGGTGATCGAAGTACTCCCGGCACGCGGCCAAGTTCTCCTCCCACGCGGCGTCCAGTGGGTCCCACACCATCCCCAACGCTTCCAGCCGCTCGACCCGCTTGCCCTCCATCAACCCGGCCGCGTACGCCTTGCGCTGCTCACTCACCCAGTGCCCCAACGGGTACGCCTTCGCGTACTCCAGCCCCTCCCTCGCGGCCTCGCGGTGGTCGAACGGCACCCGCAGATGCCCCTCCCGCCTGTAGTACTTCTCGGCCGCCGACCACCCGCGCGCCCAGTCCTGCCGCTCCGTGTCGATCACATTGAACGACACCCACCGCGCAACCATCACCGGATCCCTGGGAGCCGAGAAACGCAGCAGCATCCGGCTTTCCTGCTCACCCTCCTGCGGCTCCGGACCGATATCAAACGACGGCTCAACCACATTCGTCTGCTCGACCTGAGGAATCGCCAGCAATTCCACGGCCTCCTCATCATGAGCCCGCAAAGCCTGCAACACATTCACCAAAGGCCGGTAACTCCCAGAGGTGAACATGTCCTGCGGTGCCTCGCCCTCCTTGAGGAACACCGGCACGATCAACGACGCCAGCTTCCCCTCACCGGGCTGCTGCCGCAGCGCCCGCCCGACCGCCTGCACGATGTCGTGCGGCGCCCCCTTCGGATCCAACAGCGCCACCGAGTCCACCGCCCTGATGTCCACGCCCTCACCCAGCACCCGACACTGCGCCAGCACCGCCCGCCGCGCGCTGCGCCCGAACTCCGCCAGCACCCGCTGGCGCCGCTCGCCGGCGTGCTCGCCCTTGAGCCAGTCCGCCCAGATCCGGTCCGGGTAGAACTCGGGGTCACCAGCGTGCAGCTTCCCCGCCACGGCCGACAGGCCCTCCGCGAACGCCTGCGCCTCGATGATCCGATGGTGGAAGGTGATCATCGTCTGCAACCCGTGCTGCGCCATGGTGTGGAGCATCGCGGCCTGGAGCGCGCCGAGCCGCTGGCCCCGGATCTCCTCACTGCGCTTCTCGGGGCTCATCAGGCGCTCGGGGGTGACGACCGGGTCGGTGAGCTCGGCCACGATGATCTGGTACCGGGCGAGAAGCCCCCGCTTGACCGCCTCTGACAGTGGTAGCTTCCACGCCACCGGCCCGAAGATCGCGTCGTCGTCCATGGACGCGGCCATCTCCTGCGGCAACCGCTCAAGCCGCTCCCCCTCCCGCAGCTCCCACGACGGCGCCGGCCTCTCCTGCCAGATACGCGGGGTGGCGGTGGCGTACAGGCGCCTGGCCGCCGGGATCACGTCCTGGTGGTGGATATCCGCCCACGCCTTCCCCAGACTCCCCGACGTGCGGTGCGCCTCGTCGACCACGGCAAGGTCCAGCGGGTCCAGGCTCTTGCCGTAGGCGCCCTCGAAGGCCTCCGCCAACACGCCCAGCGAGCTGTAGGTCGCGAACATGGTCACCGGCCCCGAGCCGTGCCACATCGCCAGCCGGATCGGGTTCGTCGTGCACCGCACGTCCATCGACCACAGCTCGACGTCGTCCTCCATCGAGCCCACCGCGACCGCCGGCCCCGTGTGCCCGACCTCCCGCCACGCCTTGATGGTCTGCCCCAGCAACGCCAGCGTCGGCACCAGCACGAGCACCCGGCCACGCGGCACCATCCGCCGCGCGGCAGCCGCGCAGATGTACGTCTTCCCGGTCCCGCAGGCCGCGTGAATCTGTGCCCGCAGCCCGTCCGCCGGAATCGCCCTGCCCGGCGGGATGTCCAGCGCGCGAATGATCGCGTCGACCGCCTCGATCTGGTGGTCACGCAACTCGATGGGCATGTCCCCGATCCTTCCATGGAATGCTGGAGGGGATTTCCTTGACCGCACGAAGCCCGCAAGAGAGCCGAACACGGGGGTGCGCCTGCAACACTGACTCTACACAGTGCATCGCTTTGATGCATCAGGCTTGCTGAAGGTTCCCGATCCAGGGTGATGCACGGCGCTATTCGGGAATGAAACCGGCCCGGCGGTGGCATGTTTCTCGGACGATGATTTTGGGGGATGGGTGGTGACAGGCGTTCAGGGTGGGCGGAGCGAAGCGGAGTCCACTGGGCTCGACAGGGGTGCCGTCCTTGACCGATGGTGAGATACCGGGGAGTGAACTGACAGGAGTAGCCAGGAATTTCTGAACCTACACAGTGCCGCACGTGATGCACCGACCCCTCCCAGCCAGCCTGGATTCCCGCTTGCGGGAATCCAGGTAAACCCGCGAAGCGGGTTTACCTACCGCCCCTGAATTCCGCTTGCGGAATTCTATTCCCGCGCTTGCGCGGGAATCCCGCCGGAGCGCAGCGGAGGCGCGCCCTGCCCGGCGGCTTGCCGCCGGGGTACCC
>NZ_JBHWIJ010000041.1:0-6680 GCF_042732255.1 Kitasatospora sp. NPDC059803
CTTTTCATGTCCCCGCGCTTGGGGGCGCGGCCCTCCCCCCCGGCCCCCCGGCCCCCCCGCCCCCCCGGGGGGGGGCCCCCCCCCCGCGGGGGCGGGGGTGCCACGTACCCGCCGCCCGCCGCCCCGGCCCCCCTTCTGCCACCCTTAGAAGCACCAGCTCCAGGAGTCACGATGCTCCGTTCCGCCCTTCTCGCGGCCTCCCGGTCGCCGCAGGTCCGCACCGTGGTCGAGAAGTTCCCGCCGACCCACGCGATAGTCGAGCGCTTCGTCGCCGGTGACGTCCTCGACGACGCCGTCACCGCCACCGATGACCTGATCGCCACCGGCCGCAAGGTCACCCTCGACCACCTCGGCGAGGACACCCAGGACGCCGCCCAGGCCGCCGGCACCGCCGAGGCCTACGAGCACCTGCTCACGGCGCTCAAGGAGACCGGCCTCGCGGCCGGCGCCGAGGTGTCGGTCAAGCTGTCGGCCGTCGGCCAGTTCCTCCCGGTGGACGGCGAGAAGATCGCGCTGGAGAACGCCCGCCGCATCTGCGAGGCCGCCGCCGACGCCGGCACCACGGTGACCCTCGACATGGAGGACCACACCACCACCGACTCCACCCTCGCCATCGCGCGCGAGCTGCGGGCCGACTTCCCCTGGCTGGGCGTCGTGCTCCAGGCCTACCTGCGCCGCACCGAGGCCGACTGCCGCGAGTTCTCCGGCCCCGGCTCGCGCGTGCGCCTGTGCAAGGGCGCCTACAAGGAGCCCGAGTCGGTCGCCTTCCAGGGCAAGCACGACGTCGACCTCGCGTACGTCCGCGCGCTCAAGGTCCTGATGGCCGGCGAGGGCTACCCGATGATCGCCTCGCACGACCCCAACATGATCAAGATCGCCGGCCAGCTCGCCCAGTGGAACGGCCGCAAGCGCGACTCCTTCGAGTACCAGATGCTGTTCGGCATCCGCCCCGAGGAGCAGCTGCGCCTCGCCGGCGAGGGCAACACCATGCGCGTGTACCTGCCCTACGGCCAGGAGTGGTACGGCTACTTCATGCGCCGCCTCGCCGAGCGCCCGGCCAACCTCACCTTCTTCCTGCGCGCCATGGCCACCCGCGGCTGACCCGCGCGCACCCGCACGACGACGGCCCGCACCCCCGGTGGAAGGGGGGTGCGGGCCGTTTGTCGTGGGTCAGAGGAACGGTTTGGTGTCCAGCTCGAAGTCGAAGGGGTCGGGCAGCGGGAGAGGTTCGCCGAAGGCGGCCAAGTGAACCTCGGTGTACTCCTCGCGGTGGGGATTGCTGAAGAGGCTGACCTGCGACTTCTCGCGGTCGATGAGGAGGTAGAACGGGATCGCGGCGCGTGCGTAGCAGTGGCGTTTGGCGATGCGGTCCTGGTCGGGCTTGCTGGAGGTGACCTCCGCCACCATGGTGACGCCGTCCGGTTCCATCCATGGCGGCGCGTCGCGGAACAGTCGGAGCTCCTCCGGGGCGAACGTGGCGTCCGGAATGACGTGGTTCTTCGGGCAGAGTCCACCGCTCACGAGGCGGAGGCCCTTGCTGCCCGAAACGCTCATATCGGTGTTGGAGCGCCGGATCACCTGCTTGATCAGGTGATTGATGTGGTCCTCGTGGTTGCCGTCCGGCGGTGGTGCCACGATGATCTCTCCCTCGATGAGCTCGGCCCGGAAGCCTTCGGGGGAGTGCAGGCTCAGGAAGCTCTCCAGCAGGATGTCCTCCTGCGATGGGGAGCCCGTGATTGGTTGCTCATGCGCCACAGCACTCATGATGCCCCTCCTTCAGGTTCGAGTCACGCTAGTCGTGGTGCGGAGGGGTTATGCCGTGCACGGTTGGTTTTCACTCGATGGTGTGAGTTTGAGGCCTGGCATAGCATCCCGATGCTGATGAACTGGGGCTTTGGCGGGAGGAGTTGGGGATGCTGAAGGAGTTCGCTGGGTTGTCGGCGCCGTTGGTGGCGGATGCGTGTGTGCGGTTGGGGGTGGGGCTCAGGGCGGCGCCGGTGGGGGTGGCGGCGGTGGTGGCCGGGGGGCGGGTCGCGGGGCGGGTGCTGCCGGTGCGGCACTACGGGAGCGTGGACGTGTTCCTGGAGGCGTACGGGGCGGCCCAGGACGGCGACGTGCTGGTGATCGACAACGGCGGGCGGACCGACGAGGCCTGCATCGGGGACCTCGCGGTGCTGGAGGCGCGGGCCGCCGGGATCGCCGGGATCGTGGTGTGGGGGCTGCACCGGGACACCCCCGAACTGGTGGAGATCGGGCTGCCGGTGTTCAGTTACGGCGCGCTGCCGCTGGGGCCGGTTCGGCTGGACGGGCGGGAGCCGGAGGCGCTGGTGACGGCGCGGGTCGGGCCGCACCTGGTGGGCGCCGGGGACGTGGTGTTCGGCGACGCGGACGGGGTGCTGTTCGTCCCGGCCGACCGGGCCGGGGAGGTGCTGGAGGCGGCCGCCGCGATCGCCGGGACCGAGCGCGCGCAGGCCGGGCGGATCGCCTCCGGTGACACGCTGCGCCGGCAGACCGCCTTCGACGAGTACCTGGAGCGCCGCGCCGCCGATCCTTCGTACAGCTTCCGGCAGCACCTGCGGCGGGTCGGCGGGGCGATCGAGGAGTAGCGAACTCCCTTACAGCGGCCGGTGCATGACGTGCAGGCCGACGTAGCCGTCGACGGGGTGGTGGAAGGCTTCGGGGACGGTGCCGACGATGTCGAAGCCGAGGGATTGGTAGAGCTTCACGGCGTGGTGGTTGTTGGCGACCACGGCGTTGAACTGCATGGCGCGGTAGCCGTTGGTGCGGGCCCAGTCGAGGGTGTACTCGACCAGGGCCCGCCCGATGCCGCGGCCGTGGTGCGCCGGGTCGACCAGGTAGCTGGCGCTGGCCACGTGCGCGCCGTTGCCGGGGCGGTTGCGGGTCATGTTGGCGGTGCCGACGACCGTGCCGGCCTCGTCCACCGCGACCACCGTGCGATGGGGCGCGGCGAGCATCCACCACTCCCGGCCGAGGTCGGAGGAGAGGTCGAGGGGGTAGGGGAACGTCTCGCCGGCGGCGATGACGGTGTGGAAGAAGGGCCAGACGGCAGGCCAGTCCTCGGGGGTGGCTTCGCGGATGAGCATCCGCTCAGCATGATCCGCGGCGGGAGGGGCCTGCCACTGGTTTTCGACTGGTTCTCAATGCGCGGCGTTTCCGGTGCGGCCGCTTCCGGTGCGGCTGGTCAGCTCAGGACGGCGTCCTCGACCAGGGCGGCCGCGTGGGCCTGGCCCTTGGCGTTGGGGTGCACCAGGGCGTAGCGCAGCGGGATGATGCTGGTCAGCACGCCGTCCAGCCAGTGGTCCTGGTCGCACACGCTGTGGCCGGTGGTGGAGGGGTAGAGGTCGACGAAGGCGTCGCCGCGGGCGGCGGTCCGCTGGGCGATGATCGCGTTGAGCGGCTCCAGGATGGCCGTCCGCGCCCAGGCGAGGTCGCCGGTGGTGAAGGTGGCGAACTGCTCCAGGTTGCCGTAGGTGCAGCGGGTGGCGTCCTCGGGGACGAGGTGGGGGTAGCCGATGGTCAGCAGCCGCGCGGACGGGGCCTTGGCGTGCAGGGCGCCGAGCATCTGGTCGAAGTCGCCGCGCAGTTGGTTGAAGCGGTCGGGCAGGCTCGCGTCGAACTTGTCCTTGCAGGGCGTGCCCTGGCCGAGGACCGCGGCGCCGAGTTCGATGCAGCCCTTGAGGATCTCGGCGAAGCCGAGGGTGTTGCCGCCGATCTCGACGGTGATCACGTCGGCGCCCGGGGAGACGGCGTCGATCTGCGACGGGACCGGTGGGAAGGGGGCGCCGGGGTTGGTCCCGAGCGGCGGGAGCGGGCGGCCGGGCGGGGCTTCCTTGGTCTGGTAGACGTCCTTGACGGTGGCGCCGGCACAGCTGACGTTGCGCAGCTCGACCAGGGGGCCGAGGCCGCGGCGGATCAGCTCGGGGTAGGAGCCGGTGGTGCGGGCGCAGCCGTCGCGGGGTTCGGTCTCGTCGCCGGCGGCCTCGACGAAGCCGGCCGTGTAGGAGTCGCCCAGTGCGGCCCAGGCGAGCGTCCGGACGCGGCCGGCCGGTTCGGCGGCGGCCTGGGCGGCGGACGGGGTGATCAGGCCGGCGGTGAGCGCGACGGCGGTGCCGGCGACAGCGAGGCGGGACAGGAAGCGTGGCACGGTCTCTCCCTCAACGAGTGCGCGGGAGAGCGCGATTCACCCCCCTAGAGGTAGATCGAGTCGGTGGGTGGACGACTTGATCCCTCAGGAGGGTGAATTCGCGTGTGCGGCCGTGACGTTGGGCCGATCGGCCCTGGGCGTCGGGGTGGGTCGGCGAGGGGTGGGGCGAGACGGTTCAGAGCAGGGCGGCGGACGGATCGACCATCGCCCGGGCGGTCTTGGCGTCGACGTACTCGCCGAGCGCGGTCATCACCCACTCGCCGGACGACTGCCGGACCAGCTTGCACATCACCACGCCGGTGTGCGGCTCGGAGTGGGTGAGGTCGAAGCGGACCAGCTCCTCCTCCGTCCGGGCGTCCAGCAGGCGGCAGTAGGCGTTCTTGACCTCGGTGAACCGCTGGCCGGAGAAGGAGTTGACGACGAAGACCAGGCCGGTGACCTCGGCCGGCAGGCCGTCCAGGTGGACGGTGATCGACTCGTCGTCGCCGGCTCCGCCGCCGGTGAGGTTGTCGCCGGAGTGGGCGATCGCGCCCTTGAAGACGGTCAGCTTCATGAACCAGGCCGTCTCCAGCTTCTTGCGCTGGGCGTCGAAGGCGAGGCAGGAGGCGTCCAGGTCGACGCTGCGGCCGCGGCCGGCGGGCTCCCAGCCGAGCGCCATCCGGACCGAGGAGAGGAACGGACGGCCGTTCTTCACCAGGGAGACCGAACTGCCCTTGACCAGGTTGACCCGGCCCTTGTCCAGGGTGATCTTGGCGGGGGCGGACGGGGCCGGCGGGGCGACCGGGGGCGCGGGGGGCGCGGGCGGGGTGGCGGCGAGGGCGATCCGCGGGTCGACGGGGGGAGCCGGGGGAGCGACCGGAGGGGCCGCGGGGGGAGTGGCGGGGGCGGGGGCCTGGGCGGCCGGGGCCGGGGTCGCGGCCGGGGAGTCGTCGACGGAGACGCCGAAGTCGGTGGCGATGCCCGCCAGGCCGTTGGCGTAGCCCTGGCCGACCGCTCGCACCTTCCAGGCGCCGCCGCGCTGGTAGACCTCGACCACGATGAGCGCGGTCTCCTGGCCCAGCTGCGGCGGGGTGAAGGTGACCAGGGCCTGCCCGGTGTCGGCGTCGCGGACGGTGGCGGTCGGCTCCATCCCGGCGAAGGTGGAGGACTGGTCGGCGGGGCTGGCGGTCACCACGATCTTGGTGATGCCGGCCGGGACGGCCAGGGTGTCGACGGTGATCGCGTCCGGCGCTCCGGCGGCGGCCGGGCGGTGGCTGACGCCGGGGCCGTGCGGGGCGTTGAAGAAGACGAAGTCGTCGTCCGATCGCACCTTTCCGGCGTCGGTCAGCAGCAGACCGGAGACGTCCAGCGCCTTGGGCGCGGTGACCTCGACAGTCACCCGCGCGGCGGTCAGCGGGGCGTTGCCGCCTTGGGTCAGGACGGTGGACACGGACTCCTCCTCGGGTGCGGAACGGCGGCCGGCCGGGGCCGCTGGGACCGCCGGGCCGGGTGCTGCCCACAGTAACGAACGGGCGCGTCGGGATGAGCCCGGCCGGGGCGGTGACCTGTCGGATCGTCGGACGGTACGGCCGGGCGGCGGGGTTGGGCGGCGGGGTTGGGTGGCAGGCCCCGGCAAGGCCGCACGGTGGCAAGGCGGCGGGACAGCGCGGCCGGAGGTCAGCGGGGCGCGAAGGCGGTCGGCGTGCTGGGGCGCGGCGGGAGCCCGGGTGCCTCGGGCACGACCGGCGGCGGCGCGACCGGCGGCGGCGCGGCGGGCTGCGGTGCGACCGGGCCGAAGGCGCCGAGGGCGGCGACCGCCCGGGGCCGGTCGATGCCGAAGGCGGCGGCGCTCCAGCTCTCCGCCGCGGCGGCCTTGCGGACCGGGCCGGACGAAGCGGGCCGACCGGACGGGAGCGAGGGGCCGGACGGGCCGGTGGGCCCCGAGGGTTCGGCGGCTGGGCGGGTGCCGCGCACGCCGAAGGCGTAGTGGCCGGGCGGGACGTCGGTGCCGGCCGGGGTGGTGAAGCGGTAGACCAGGGTGCCGCGCTCCTGTTGGGCGGTGACGACCGCGCCGGGCAGGTCGGTCCAGGCGGTGCCGCTGCCGGGGGCCAACTCACCTGGGGCAAGGCGGAATTCGGTCTGAAGTGCGGTGAGCGGCTCGGTGACGGCGAGGTCGAGCTGGTGCCGGAGGCCGTCCCGGCCGAGCGGTGTGACCGTGGCGACGCCGGTCAGGGCCTGGTCGGTGTCCGGCTCGGCGTCCGGGCCAGGGGCGCCGGCGGTCGGGCCGTCGGTGCCCGGGGCGATTGCGCCGGGCGGCGGCGGTGCGGGCTGGGCCGGGGCGGCCGGGCGGGGTCCGGGTGCGTGCGGCGTGGTCGGCGAGGGGGAGGGCGAAGAGGGGTCGGCCGGCTGCTCGGCGACGGGCGCGACGGGCTGGGCCGACGGCGAGGGCGCGGCGGCGTCGGGGGGGGGGGGGGGGGGGCCGGGGGGGGCGGGGGGGGGGCCGGGGGGGGGGGGGGGGCGGGGGTGGGCGCCGGCG
>NZ_JBHWIJ010000041.1:6690-7846 GCF_042732255.1 Kitasatospora sp. NPDC059803
GGCCGCGCGGCTGAGCGGCCTCGGGCGCGTGGGGGGGCGCGCCCGGCGCGGTGGCGGGGCGGTGGGCGGCGGTGGGGGGCACCCGGGTCGCGCCCGCCCGGGCGCGGGGGCCGTGGTCGCCCTTGGGTTCGGCCGCGGCCTGTCCGCCGGTGGGCTCCGGGAGCGCCGACCGGGTGCCGGGCGCGTGGGGAGAGGCGCTGGGCGAGGCGGCTGTGGCGGCCGTGTCCTCCGTCGTCCCGGGGTGGTGCGCCGAGGGGCTCGGTGCGGGCGGCCGGCCGGTGGCCGGGAGGTCGGCGGGGTTCGGCGCGGTGGGGTTGGGCGCGGTCGGGTTCGGCGCGGTCGGGGCCCGGTCGGCGGCGGCCTCGGCCTGGTCGCCCGCGGCGGGGGTGGGCGGCGGGGTGGTGCCGACGCGCGCGACCCCGGCCCGCCGGCCCACGCCCTGCTGCTCGTTGAGCAGGAGGGTGGTGGCGATGCTGATGCCGACGACGGTGGACATCGCCATCGCGGCACCGGAGAAGCGCAGGGTGGGCAGCCGGAACCGGCCGCCGAACGGGCGTGGCCGCCCGTGCCGGCCGTGCCGTTCGGGCTCGTGCCGAACGTCCCGCGCAGTGTCCTCGCGCGCAGCCACCGGACCCCTCCCTCCCCGAAGTCGCCGTCGCGGTATTCTCCCATGCGCTGCCACCGGGCCGGCATCGGCCGCCCGGGGTCGGTCGGCCGGGGTCCGGGTGGGGCCCGCGCCGGGAGGGGGAGAGCGTACCAGCGGCTCGTCGTGGCCTGGACGGTTTTGATCCATTTCGTGGACACCCGTTCGACGGAAGGAAGTTGACGATCCGTCTGATAAGTCGGCGATGGCGGCCGGGCTGCCCGGACAGGGATTAATGCAACCTCCTTGCAACCCTTGCCCGCCCGGACGGAAGTGGCCCAGGCTGAGGTCATCCCACGCCGTCCCGGAGAGACCGTCATGCCGCCCGACCCGCTGTCCGCAGCCTCCAGTGCACCCCTCGCCGCCACCCCCACGGGCGGCGATGGGGACGGCTCCACCGCCGCTCCGGCGGGGGGGGGGGGGGTGGTGTTGCGGCGGGTCTCGGTGGGCGCGGGGGTGGTGGGGGGTGTGCGCACACCGTTGCCGGTAGAGGCCCCCCGCCCGTTCGAGGGG
>NZ_JBHWIJ010000041.1:7856-34635 GCF_042732255.1 Kitasatospora sp. NPDC059803
GGGGGGGCGGCGGGCGCGGCCCCCCCCGCGCGGGGGGGGGGGGTGGAGGAGGTGCTGATGCTGCGGATCTCGCTGGGCGAGGAGGTGGTCGGCGAGGTGCGCACCCGGTTCCGGTTCGAGGCCGCGCGCCCGTACGAGGTGCTGCTGACCTTCCATCTGGGGCGGCCGGACGAGGCCGACTGGGTGTTCTCGCGCGAGCTGCTGCGCGACGGCCTGCAGGCGCTGAGCGGCCAGGGCGACGTCAAACTGTGGCCGGCGTACTGCCCGTGCCACGGCTCGACGCTGCACCTGGCGCTCGAATCACCGCACGGCAGCGCCCTGCTGGAGGTCTCCAAGCCCCGGGTGCAGGCGTGGCTGGACCGTACCTACGCGCTGGTCTCCGCCGAGGCGGAGCGCGTCTGCGGCCCGACCGACGCCCAGCTGGCCGCGCTGCTCGCCGGCGGCTGAGGCCCGGTCGGGGCGCCGGCGGGCCCGCGCGGCGGGGGGACGGGCGCCGCGCTCGGCAGCCGGACCGTCCCCGCGGCCAGCCCGGCCCGCAGCCGCCGGACGGCCGGGGCCGAGGAGGCCGGCAGCAGGTCGTACGGGTCGTCCGGCCCGTCCACCGTGACCAGCACCGACTCGGCGATGCGGTACGGCCGGTGGGCCAGCAGGCCGCCCAGGTAGCGGCGCAGCCGGGACAGCTCGGCGCGGACCGTCACCGTCCGGCCCGGGTCGCCGAACAGCGCCTCCGCGAGCTGCGCGGCCGTGCTGCCCTCGCGTCCGGTGGCGAGCAGGAGCAGCAGTTCGGCGTGGCGCGGGCTGAGCGGGTGCGACCAGCTGCCGGCCGCGCCCCGGACGGTCAGCTCCGGGCGGTCCTGGCGGCGTAGGTCGAGCCGGAGCCGGGCGCCCTCGGCCTGCTCGGCCTGTTCGGCCGTCACCGTGCCGGAGCCGTCCGCCTCGGGCGGCCGGACCGGTCGCACCAGCCAGCCGTCCGCGAGCGGCTCCAGGGCGCACTCGCCGAGGCCCGGCACCCAGTGCACGGCGGCGGTTCCCCAGCCGCCGACCGGCACCCGCAGCCGGCCGGGCGGCGGCAGCCCGGCCGCGGCGGCGGTCCACCCGGCGGAGTCCACCACCAGGGCCGGGCCGGCCACCCGGGCGAGCATCGGGGCGGCCAGGGTGCGCAGTTGGTGCAGCGCCTCCAGCCGGTGGGCGCGTAGCTCGGTCTCGGCGAGCCGGGCGGCGGTGGCGGTGAGCTGCAGCAGGTACGGGCGGACGTTGCGGGCCGGGCCGCTGAGGTTGATCGCGCCGACCAGTCGCCCGGTGCCCGGGTCGTGCACGGGGGCGGCGACGCAGGTCCAGGAGTGGTGGCTGCGCAGGTAGTGCTCGGCGGAGTGGACGTGCATCGGGCGCTGGGCGCGCAGTGCGACGGCGATGCCGTTGGTGCCGACGCTCTCCTCGATCCAGCGGGCGCCGGTGAGGAAGCCGATCCGGTCGGCGCTGCGGCGCAGGGCGCGCTCGCCCTCCTGCCACAGCACGTGGCCCTCGGCGTCGGCGATGGCGAGGATCAGCGGACTCTGGCCGACCGGCTGGAGCAGGGTGTCGCGCAGCACCGACAGGACCGCGTCCAGGCCGCTGGTGCGGCGGCGC
This sequence comes from Kitasatospora sp. NPDC059803, assembly GCF_042732255.1. Taxonomy (NCBI): domain Bacteria; kingdom Bacillati; phylum Actinomycetota; class Actinomycetes; order Kitasatosporales; family Streptomycetaceae; genus Kitasatospora; species Kitasatospora sp. NPDC059803. Next base: position 9,483 of record NZ_JBHWIJ010000041.1, read on the forward strand.
TGCTCGATCTCGGCGGGGCCGAGGTGGACGGCGGCGGCGCCGGCGTCGGGGTCGAGCCCGAGGCGGCGCAGCCGGGCCCAGGAGTCGCCGATCTCGGGGCGGGGTTCGAGCCGGCCGGGGGAGCCGGGGTCGGGGTAGGGGGGCTGGACGAGTTCGCGGGCGGCGGCTTCGGCGAGGGTGCGGTCGTGGACCCTGGCCAGCTCGGCCGCGCTCGGCGCGGTGCGGCGTTCTGGTCGTCGGGACTGCCGTCCGGTCTGCCGCACTCGCGTTGCTCCTCGCCGCCGTTCGAGGCCGCGCCGGGGTCGACGCGCTGACGAAAGCGTACGGGGGCGGTGAGGGTCTGGGGACGGGGTCTGCCAACTCGGCATACCGGACGGTATGACCGTGGACATGCCGAGGTGTGATGACTAGCGGGGGGCCTGGTGCGGGCCTGGTGTGGGCCCGACGCGGGCCTGGTGCGAGGCCTGGTGCGGGACCTGATGCGGGCCTTGCGTGGGCCTGATGCGGGCCTTCCGTGGGCCTGGTGCGGGCCTTGCGTGGGCCTGGTGCGGTGCTGGTGCGAGGCCTGATGTGGGCCTGGTGCAGGCTCGGCGGTCAGCGTTCCGCGCCGGTGCCGCGCTGGGCCGCCTCGACGGTGTGGTGCAGGTCGGCGGTGGCCTCCAGGGAGGCGGCGGTGCTCAGCGCCAGGCAGGCGGCCAGCGCGATCGCCACCGCGCGCAGGCGGGTGCCGGTGGCGGTGGCCGCCGGGCGGGGCTGGAGCAGGGCGGCGACCCGGCGCGGGACCGGCCCGGAGTGGGCGGCGGGGACGAGTCGGGGCCGGGCCGGCCAGGGGGAGCGGCTGGCGGCCAGGGCGGCCCGGCCGACCGCGCGGGCGGTCACGGTGCGGTCGCCGACCCGGGCGGCCGCCACCTCGTCGGCCCAGCGCTCCAGGTGGTACCCGAGGGGCGCGCGCAGTGGCCGCAGCGCCGGGTGGAGGTCGGCGGCGTGCTCGGCGAGGGCGAGGAAGACGTGGTGGCGGGCGGTCAGGTGGGCGCGCTCGTGGGCGAGCAGGGCGGCCCGCTCGGGCCCGGTGAGGATGCGCAGCATGCCGGAGGTGACCACGATCCGGCCGGGCTCGCCGGGCCGGCCGGGAAGGGGCAGGCGCCCCGGCAGGGCGAAGGCGTCGGCGCGCTCGTCGTCGAGGACGGCGAGCGGGTGCTCGCCCGGCTGGAGCAGGGTGCGGGCGCCGGCCAGGACGGCCTGCGGGGTGCGTGCCCGGCGCATGGTGGCGTGCCCGGGGCGCGCGTCCGGATGCCGGCCCTCGGCCGGCGCGGGGCAGGCCGTCGCGGCGCAGGCCGGGAGGGCGGCCCGGGCCTCGCGCAGTTCCAGCCGGTGGCGGCGGGCGGTGCGGACGGCCTGGGCGGTCAGCGCGGCGAGCACCAGACCGGCCGCGGCGGCCGCCCCCGGTGCGTCGGGTGCGGCGGCGGTGAGCCAGGGCAGCGACAGGTGGCCGATCGCGGCGACCGGCGGCAGCTGGAGCAGCCCGGCGGCGGCGAGCAGGCCGAGCGAGCAGAGGGTGCCGCCGGCCAGCACGGCGGACGTCCCGGCGAGCATCCAGGCGGCGGCCCGGGGCGGCAGCGCGTCGGCGAGGCGGCGGGCCAGCGGGGCGGCCAGGAACGGCAGCAGCAGCGGGGCCCAGACGGCGATCATCACGATCCGGCCGCCCCGGGGGTGCGGTGGCCGGGGGCGGGGGCGGTGCCCGGGAGGGGGCCGAGACCGGGGGTGTCGCCGTCGGTGCCCGGGGCGGAGCCGAGGCCCGGGGCGCCGTCGCCGAGCAGGTCGCGCAGCAGCTGCTCGTCCTCGGCGGAGAGGTCGGAGACGAAGCGGGCGAGCACGGTGGAGCGGTCGGCCTCGCGGCCGAGCTCGGTGTGCATCCGGCGGGCGGCGAGGCCCGCGGTGTCCTGGACGGTCGGGATGTAGGCGTAGGCGCGGCCGGCCCGGGTGCGCTCCACGGTGCCCTTGTCGTGCAGGCGGGCGAGGATCGTGGCGATGGTGGTGCGGGCGAGGTCCCCGCCGAGTGCCGACTGGACGTCCTGCGGGGTCATCGGCTGCCGGGCCGACCAGAGCGCGGCCAGCACCTCGGCCTCCAGCTCCCCGGCAGGCCGGCGGGCGGACGGTACGTCGGACATGGCGGCGCTTCCTCCAGGTTTCGTCTACAGTCATGTAGACCGTCTACGTCACTGTAGACGGTCGGGGCGGGTTCCGCTGTGAACCGCCCCCCAACGTACGGGAGGTCCGCCAGCCTTGCTTCAGTTCCTCGCCGATCCGGCCGCTCACCTCGCGGTGAACCCGCTGGACGCGTCCTCGCTGCTCGCTGCCTTCGGCGCACTCGGCATCGCCGTCGTGCTCTTCGCCGAGACCGGCCTGCTGGTGGGCTTCTTCCTGCCCGGAGACTCGCTGCTGTTCACCGCCGGCCTGCTGTGCGTGCCCGGCGCCACCAAGGGCCCGCAGCTGGAGCTCTACCAGGTGCTGCCCGCCGCCCTGGTCGGCGCGCTGGCCGGCGCCCAGGTCGGCTATCTGATCGGCAAGCGCGGCGGCCGCGCGCTGCTGCGCCGCACCGAGCGCAAGAGCCTGCTGCAGGGCGTCGAGCGGGCCGAGGAACTGCTGGGCAAGTACGGCCACGGCAAGGCGATCGTGCTCGCCCGCTTCATCCCCGTGGTCCGAACGGTGCTGAACCCGCTCTGCGGAGTGCTCGAAGTGCCGGTCCGCTCGTTCACCTTCTGGCAGGTGACCGGCGGCGCCCTCTGGACGGTCGGCGTCGTGCTCGCCGGGTACGGGCTCGGATCGTCGATCCCCAGCATCGACAGATATCTGCTCCCGATCATCGGTCTGGTAGTAGTTGTCTCCGTGCTCCCCATTGTTCTCGAACTGTTCCGCGCCCGTAAGGCGCACCGTCACGGAGGTGACAAGTGACGTCCTCCCGGGCTCTCGCCGTCTACGACGGCAGCGGCATCGACGGCAGCCTCTACACCCGGGTGAACGGGTGGGCGCAAGCCGCCCCGCACTGGCTGGACGAGCTGATCAAGGTCTGGTCGGCGCTCGGCCTCGGCCTGTTCGCGGTCTTCATGCTCTACGCCTGGTGGCGGGCGCGCGGCGCCGACTCGGCCGTGATGGCCAAGGTGCTCGCCTCGCCGGTGATCGTGGTCGTCGCGTACGGCGTCAACTCGGTGCTCAAGGGCATGGTCGAAGAAGTCCGGCCGTGCGCCCAGATCCCCGGCAGCATCTCGCTGGAGACCTGCCCCGGCGCCGGTGACTGGTCCTTCCCCAGCAACCACACCGTGATCGCCTTCGCCGCCGCCACCGCACTCTGGTTCGCCGACCGGCGGCTCGGCTGGATCGCCGGGATCTTCGCGGTGCTGATGGGCGCCTCCCGGGTCTGGGTCGGCGTGCACTACCCGCACGACGTGGCCGTCGGCGCGCTGGTCGGCCTCCTGGTCGCGGTGGTGCTGGCGCCGCTCGCCGGCCGCTGCGGGCCGCTGGTGGACCGGATGCGGGCGGGTGCGCTGCGCCCGCTGCTCGGTCCGGGCGCGATGCCGGCGATGGCGGGCCGCCACGCGGCGTACGGGACGCGGCAGCACTGAACGGCGACGGCCGACAGTAGTGACGGCGGGTGTCGGCAGCGCTGAACGGCGGGTGCCGGCAGTACTGGCGGCGAGACCCGACAGCGCTGATTCCGTAGCCTCCCCGTAGCCCGTCCGACCCTTGTCTGGCCGGGGTGGCGGGTAGAGCATGTGAGCCGGGCGTGGGGCCCCTTCGCGGGGAACCCGCCCGGCTCAGTCGTGCCGGGGCGCGGGAGCGCCGGGCGTGCCAGCGGAGGGAGTGCCAATGCCGTACCGACTCGACATCACGCAGGGGGACTGGCCGGGCGAGTCGCCGTACAAGGGCGTCGAGGGCCTGCTCGCCGAGGCCATGGTGCTCACCCTCGCCACCGCCGGCCACGAGCACGGCCCGCACGCCAACCTGGCCTTCTTCGCGTACGACGACGACCTCGTCCTGTACTTCGTCAGCGAGCGCTCCACCCGGCACAGCCACCACCTCGCCGAGGAGGCCCGGGCCGCCGCCACCGTCTTCCTGCCGCCGCCGGTCTTCGGCGAGCAGCTGCGCGGCCTGCAACTGACCGGCGGCGCGAGCGAGGCCTGGGGGCGGCAGGCCGAGGCGGCTCTGGCCGCCTACCAGGGGCGGTACCCGTCCTTCGCGCAGGACGAGCAGGTGCGGCGGCAGTTCCTCACCGGGGGCGGGGCGGCGGCGCTGTACCGGTTCCAGGTGGAGGAGCTGACGGCGGTGGACGAGCCGAACTTCGGGCGGCGCAACTACCTGCGGGCGCGGGTGCTGCGGCCGTAGGCCCTACCCGGCCCCCAGGGTTGTCTGTACAACTTTTCGGGTGATTCATCTGCGGGACGCTACCGGGACGCCCCCAGGACACCTGGGCGCACCAGCCTGGCCGCATGAGAGTCATCGTCGTAGGAGCAGGCGTGCTCGGCACCATGCACGCCTGGCAGGCCGTCGAACGCGGCCACGAGGTCGTCCACCTGGAGCGCGAGACCGAGGCGCGCGGCGCCTCCGTGCGCAACTTCGGCCTGGTCTGGGTCAGCGGCCGCGCACAGGGCGAGGAACTGGACACCGCGCTGCGCGCCCGCGAACTGTGGGAAGGCATCGGCGCCCGCGTCCCCGACCTCGGCTTCCGCGCCAACGGATCGCTCACCGCGATCCGCACCCAGGCCGAACTCGCCGTCGCCGAACAGGCACTCACCCTGCCCGACGCCGCCGCCCGCGGCTACCGGCTGCTCGACGCCGACCAGACCAGGGCCGCCAACCCCGCCCTGCGCGGCGAACTCCTCGGCGCCCTGTGGTGCGAGCGCGACGCCGCCGTCGAACCCCGCACCGCCCAGCCCGCGCTGCGCGCCGCCCTCCAGGCCACCGGCCGCTACACCTTCCTGCCCGGCCGCGAGGTCCGCGACGTGATCGGCGAGAACGCCGTCCGCGACGACCACGGCGACGTCCACACCGGTGACCTCGTCATCCTCTGCACCGGCGCCTGGCTCGGCGGCCTCGTCCGCGAACTCGCCCCTTCGCTGCCCGTGCGCAAGGTCCGGCTGCAGATGATGCAGACCGACCCGCTCGGCGAGACCCTCACCACCTCCGTCGCCGACGGCGACAGCTTCCGCTACTACCCGGCCTTCGCCGGCACCGCCCTGGACCGCCTCCGCGACACCCAGCCGCAGCCCGACGTCGCCGCCGAACACAAGATGCAGTTGCTCATGGTCCAGCGGCGCGACGGCGGCCTCACCATCGGCGACACCCACGAGTACGACCAGCCGTTCGGCTTCGACGTCGTCGAGGACCCGTACGACCACCTGGTCGGCGTGGCCGAGGACCTGCTCGGCCGCCCCCTGCCGCGCGTCCGCCGCCGCTGGGCCGGGGTGTACGCGCAGTGCGTCGACACCACCCGGGTCGTCCACCGCGAACAACTCCGCGACGGCGTCTGGCTCGTCACCGGCCCCGGCGGCCGCGGCATGACCTGCTCCCCGGCCATCGCCGAAACCACCGCCGAACTCGCAAACCTGTAAGGGTAGTTGACATGTCCTTTGATATCCGCCTGGTCGTCCTCGACATGGCCGGCACCACCGTGGCCGACGACGGCCTCGTCGAACAGGCCTTCACCGCCGCCGCCCGGACGCTCGGCGTCGAGGTTGGCAGCCCGGGCTTCGGCCCCATGCTGGACCACGTCCGCGCCACCATGGGCGAATCCAAGATCTCCGTCTTCCGGCACCTCTTCGGGGACGAGGACAAGGCCCAGCGGGCCAACACCGCCTTCGAGGCCGCCTACCACGACCTCGTCGACGCCGGGCACTGCGCCGCCCTGCCCGGCGCCGCCGAAGCCATCGCCGAACTGCGCGGCCAGGGCCGGAAGGTCGCCCTCACCACCGGCTTCTCCCGGGCCACCCAGGACCGCATCCTCACCGCCCTCGGCTGGCAGTCCGTCGCCGACCTCACCCTCAGCCCCGCCGAGGCCGGCCGCGGCCGCCCCTACCCGGACCTCGCGCTCACCGCGCTGCTGCGGACCGGAGTCGAGTCGGTGCGGCAGATCGCCGTCGCCGGCGACACCGGCTACGACATGCTGACCGGCGTACGGGCCGGAGCGTCCGTCGTCGCCGGCGTGCTCACCGGCGCCCACGACGAGGCCCGGCTGCGGGCCGACGGGGCGACGCACGTCCTCGGCTCGGTCGCGGAACTGCCCGGACTGCTGGGCTGAACGATCCCCCCGGAGCAGGAAGTCGGCCCGGCAGACTTCCTGCTCACCGGGGTCAGGTCAGGACACCGGCCCGGCCGCTCCGCCGCCTCGCCGCCGGGCCGACTCGCGGCCCAGCCAGGCGACGGCGAGCATCAGGGCGGCCGTCAGCCCGACGGCGAGCCCGAGATCCCGGGGAAGACTGATGTCCCCCGGGCGCTGCGGGTCGGCGCGGCCGGCCGGATCGAAACGGACCGTCACCCGGTCGCCGACCGCGAGCGTGCGCAGCCCCGTCGACAACTCGCCGCCGGGCAACGCAGTGCCGTCCTCGGCCGCGAGGTCGTACATCGAGGACGGGTGCTTCCCGGCGAGACGGTCCGTCTCCCCGGCGACCCGGGCCGTCACCGTCTCGCCGGACAGCCGCAGGATCACGTCGTCCCGCGCCATGGCCACGGCCCCCGTCGCCAGGCCCGCGAGGAGAACGGCGAACAGCGCCACCCAGCAGCCCACCCACCGCCCCAGCAGCCGCACCAGACCCACCACCCAGGCCACCACCAGCACCAGCCCGAGCAGCGACGCGGCGCCCCCGCCGAGGTAGGTGCCCGCGAGCACCAGCCCGAACGTCCCCACGGGGACACCCAGGACCAGGACAGCGCTCAGTACGGTGGCCCGGCTACGGTCCCTGGTCGTACCCATGACTCTCCCCGCGTGCGTCCGATCGGGCTGGAAGAGTACGACGCGTCCCCTCGCCCCCGGACACGGGGGCTGGCCGGGCGGGAGGGGGACTTCCTCGGGGTGGAGGGAGAAGCAGGCGTGGGCCTTCTACAGGCATGGCGCAGGGCAGCGAGCATCGAGCCAGAGCGCGGCCCGTCGGAAGTACTCCTTCATGAGCGCCGCGCGAGAAAAGGCCCTCCGCTCCCCCTCCCGATAGGCCGTCCACTGGATGGCTTCGAGGCGGTCGACCATCAACTGAACATTTTCCGTGCTCACTTGAGATCACTTTCGCGCGGAGTGGGGATTCAGTGGCATCGAGCCCGTAGCGCTTTCAGTGGTCGAGTGATCCGTCCGCTGACGGCGGCGACGTTCTTCAGGACACTGTGTGCACCACGGGGTCGGAGGGGTCCTGTGGCGGTGTGGGTCTGCGTGCGGACCAGAGCAGGGTGCCGCCGATCAGGGTGTTGCAGGCGAGGAATGTCAACAGGTAGGCGGTGGAGTCGACTTCGCCGGGGAGTTTGGGGGCGACCTGGCCGGCCGGGTCGATGCGGACGGTGATGACGTCGCCGGGTTTGAACCGGGTGGAGCTCTCTTCGAGGTCGCCGCCGGGGATCTCGCCGGCCGGGTCGGTCGAGGCGAGGGCGTAGGCCCGTCCGGAGCCGTGGAGCGAGTCGGTCGTCTTCTCGTTGAGGACTACGGCCTGCACCGTCCGGCCCGATCCCAGGATCAGGTTGGTCCAGGCGACGGAACCCGACAGGTAGGCGACGAAGGCGACGGCGGCGATGCCTGCGCCCCAGGCGAACGCCTTGCGCTGGAACGCGGGGTTGCTGTCGGCGTCGCGCCGTAGGGCGAGGGCGAGCAGCATGACCACGGGGTAGGCGAAGCCCACGATGGTGGCGACGAACGAGTTGACGTACACGTTCAGTGCCGTGACGCCGATGAGGATGGCGGTGGAGAGGGCGATGAGGGCCAGTGCGCCGCGGAGGCGGCGGAGCCCGTCGGGCGGGGCCGAGTCGGTGGTGGTCGTCATCCGAAGGCCTTTCGGATGTTGTCCCACTGGTCGGGTGGCAGCGCGTCGGCGCTCTCGTCCCGGGGCGGGTGGAAGGAGATGCCGCGGAACGCGGTGGCCAGGAGCGGCAGCCACTCGTCCCAGTGGTCGAGGTCCTCGGTGGTGAAGACGGCGGCGACCACGTGCGGGCTCCACGGGTGCGGGATCAGCAGTTCGAGCTGGCGCACCGTGTTGACGGTGGAGTCGGGCACGCCGAACACCGCGCCGGGCACCGGGACGGCCAGGTCGCGGGCGGCGAGCGCGGCGCGGCCGGTCGGCAGGTCCACCACGCCGACGTCGGCGTCCGGCCAGGCCTCGGCCAGTTGTTCGGCGATTCGGGCGGGGTAGCTGCCGGGCGCGCCGAGGTCCTGCGGGCGGACGAAGACGGTGAGCATGCCGTGGATGGGCTCGCCGTCCTCGGCCCGGACGAGGCAGCTGGAGACGTGGACCGCGCCCTCGCGCAGTTGGGTCTGCAGCGCGGTCTCGGCGGCGATCACGGCGCTGAGCTTCTGTTCGGGCCGGGCGTCGGGGAAGGCCGCGTCCAGGCCCTCCGCCGTGCGGGCCATCCGGTCGCCGAGGTCCTCGTCGAGGTCGAGGGGGGTGAAGCCTGCGGGCAGGGTGAGCCAGAGCGGCGGAATCCCGGTGGTCTCAACGGCCATAGCCGGCCGCCCATCCGCCCATGCCGAGCAGGTTGCCGACGGCGGACACGGTGCCGATGACGGCGGAGCCCTTGCCGCCGGCGGTGCCGACGCCGACGGACCCGATGACGTTGTTGCCGCCGGTGGTGTAGTTGACGGCGTCGGTGAGGCCGCCGCTCGGATTGTCCTGGCTGAGGGCGTACGCCGTCGGGACGTTGAGCCCGAAGGTGGTGGCGGCCTGGACGCCGTCGGAGACGTTCATCGCGGTGGCCTTGGAGACCCCGAGCTTGATGGCGGGCTTCTCGATCGCGGTGGTGAAGATCGGGTTGGCCGGGTCGACGGCGCGGGCGGCGGCCCGGACCTCGGTCGTACCGGCGCTCATGGCGCCGCGTACGCTCCCACCGGCGGCGCGCGCCCCCCGGGTGGCGTTCAGGCCCTTGGCCGCGACGCCCACCCCGGGGATCGCGCCGATGACGTCGCCGCCCAGCGTCAGCCAGTTGCCGATGTTCTTCTGCGGCGGCCACAGCTTGCCCTCAAGGGCGTACTTGGTCGCGTGCGTGCCTGCGGCGGCGGCGCTCAGCAGGAGGGCCGGCAGCGCGAAGGCGGGGAAGAAGATCGCCGCGACGCCGCAGAGGCCGGCGGCGACGGTGAGCATGTCGGCGCCGTGGTTCTTGAGCCAGTTGCCGACCTTGCTGAGCCAGCCGGGCTCCGGCGGCGCCTTGCTGTCGGCGGCCTTGCGGATGGCGGCCGCGGTCTTGTGGGCGTCGGACTTGTGGCCCCCGGCGAGTTCGTGGGCCTGCTTCTGGAGCTCGGTGAGGTCGTTGGCGGCGCTGCCGACGAGTGCGGCGGCCGCGTCCAGGTGGTCCTTCGCCTTGGCGTAGCGCTGCTCGGCGGCGGCGAGGCCGGCGTCGTCGGGGAAGGTCTGGCCGGCGAGTTTGAGGTCGGGGGCGGCGGCCGCGGCGGTGTGCGCCTGTTCGGCCTGCTCCTTCTGCTGCTTGGCGGCGACCGCGGCGCGGGCCAACTCGGCTGCCTTGGGCTGGTGTTCGGTCAGTGCCGTGTACCAGACGTCGAGGGCCTGGTAGGCGGCGGTGATCGAGTCGGCGGCGTCCTGGAGGTACGTGGGGAGCTTGCCGAACTGGCCGGCGAAGGCCTTGGCGGCCTCGCCGGTCCACTGGCCCTGGTTGGCGGAGAGCTGCGAGAGCGTGGTGTGGACGTCGGTCAGGTGCTGGCCCACTCGGCGCAGGCTGCCGCTGAGGCCGGTGACCGCGGCGGTGTCGCCGGGGGTCGGGTTGAAGCCGAGGCCGGACCAGTCCGGCGTGGGGGCGGTCACGACCGCCCCTGGGGGGTGAGGGCCTTGGTGGTGTCCTGTTCGGTGCTGTCGTACCCCTGTTGCACCTGCTCCAGGCCGTCGTCAAGGATCTTGACGCACTCGCGGACCTTCTTCAGCCCGTACTCCCACGTGCCCTGGAAGTGTCCGCAGGCCTCGTCGAGGAAGTCGTAGCCCAGTCCGCTGCGACTCGCTTCCTTGAGCGCCTTGAGTCCTTGGTCGAGTTCGTCGCCGCAGCCTTTGAGGTCCTTGGCCAGCTTGGCGAGGAACTCGGTGCTGACCGTGAAGTCGGCCACTGCTCCCCCGATGTGTCGATGGCGTGACCGGCCGAGCATAGCCGCAGTCGGTACGCGGGCGACCTGTTGTGACGGGTGCTTCACGTTGCGGTGACGGGATCTTGACGATGCGCCAGCGCGCGGCGGCGTCGGCGGCGGCCGGGAGGCGGCCGGGCGGCGGCCGGGCGGCGTCGGGGTCAGCGGCGCCAGAAGCCGCGCTTCTTCGGGGCGACGAGCTTCGCCACCGCGGCGACGAACAGTTCGGCGACGGGGGAGGGGCCCTCGCCGTGGTTGAGGTGGCCTTCGGAGGACCACTCGCCGAGGACGGTGCCGGGGCTGCCGTCGAAGGGGTTGAGCGCGTGCTCCAGGGTCACGTAGCGGACGGTCTTGGTGCCCTGGGGGTGGACGGCGGCGACGAAGTGGGCCTCGGTGGCGCCGGTCGGGGTGGGGAGGGTGACGAGCAGCAGGGGGTGGCCGTCGGCCCGCAGGTGCCGGCAGTCCAGGCCGTGGCTGGGCAGCCGGTCCTCGGGCGGGAGGGTCTGGCCGAGGTTGTCCCAGATGCCGGTGAGGACGGGCAGGAGGCTGCCGCCGGCGTCCGGGACGGTCAGCCGCGGGCCGAATTCGAGGACCTGGCGGGCGAGCTCGCGGTGGACGAAGCGGTAGTGGTGGGGCCGTGGTTCGGTCATGGGGCCCACGGTAGCGAACCACTCGGAGCGGGCGGTCGGCACATCCGACTTCCCGCTCCGAAAGGGCAGTTGACCAGCACCGTGGGTCGCGGTGGCGGTCCGTCAGTGACTGTTCTTGAGGTTGAGCACGACCACTCCGACGATCACCAGGGCGATCCCCAGCCACTGGAGGCGTCCCAGTGATTCGCCGAAGGCGACCACGCCTATTCCGGCGACCGCCGCCGTCCCGGCCCCCGACCAGACGGCGTAGGCGACCGAGACCGGGATGTGCTTGAGCGCGCGCCCGAGCAGCACGAAGGACAGCACGTAGCCGACCGCCACCCCCAGGCTCGGCCAGAGGCGGGTGAACCCCTCGGTGAGCTTGAGGCAGCTGGTCGCGCAGACCTCGCTCAGGATGGCGAGGGAGAGCAGGAGATAGGGCATGCCGGTCAAACGGCCCGGGCGGCGCCGAGCTTCCCCAGCAGGGCGAGGTCGGCCTGTTCCAGGCTGGCGAGCAGGGTGATCCGGCCGCCGTCGGGCATCGGCGTCGCGGTGGACGGCACGGCGAGCACGGCGCAGCCGGCCGCAGCGGCGGAGGCGACTCCGGTCGGGGTGTCCTCGACGGCGACGCAGGCGGCCGGGTCCAGGCCGAGCCGTTCGGCGGCGGCGAGGTACGGGTCCGGTGCGGGCTTGGTGCGCGGGGTGTCCTCGGCGGCCAGGGTGACGGCGAACCAGTCCCGGCCGATGGCGGCGAGGACCAGGTCGACCACCTGGCGGGGGGAGGCGGAGACCAGGGCGGTGGGCACCTGTGCGTCCCGCAGGGAGGCCAGCAGGGCGAGCGCGCCGGGGCGCGGGACGGTCTCGGCGGCGACCTTGGCGGCGAAGGACTCGCCGAGCCGGGCGGCGAGTTCGGCCTCGGTGAGGGTGGTGCCGCTGACCTTGTGCAGGTGGGCGGCGGTGTGCTCGACGGCCTGGCCGAGCACTTCGGGGGCGTCCTGGTCGGTGAGCGCGTGGTGGAGCTCGTCGGCGAGTTCGGCGGCGGCCTGCCACCAGAGCTGCTCGGTGTCGACCAGGGTGCCGTCCATGTCGAACAGGACGGCGGCGGGGCGGGGGGCCTCGGGCGCAGGCGCGCCGGGGGCCAGGGGGTCGGGCGTCACGGAGGATTCGGGCGTCAGGGCGGAGTTGGGCGTCAGGGCTTCAGGCATGGCGGTACCTTCGGTGGTTCATCAGATGGTGCTACGCAGATGGGGTTCGAGGCTCTCAGACGGTGCGGCGGTCCACCAGCACCGGACGCTCCGGCAGCAGGAGCTCGGCGCGCGATCCGGCCGGCAGCGCGGCGGCGGCCTCGGTCGGCAGGTCGGCCTTGACCTCGGTGCCGTCGTCGAGGCGGACGGTGAGCCGGGTGACGGCGCCCAGGAAGGACGCGGTGATCACCAGGGCCGGGCCGGCCTCGGACGGGGTCAGGGTGACGTTCTCCGGGCGGACCAGCACCTGGAGCTCGCCGTCGGCGGGCAGGTCGCCGTCCACCGCGTGCCGGCGGCCGAGCACCTCGACGCCGTCGGACGTGCGGGTGCACGGGATGCGGCTCATGGTGCCGACGAACTCGGCGACGAACGCGGTGGCCGGGCGGCCGTACAGCTCGGACGGGGTGGCGCACTGCTCCAGCCGGCCCGCGCGCAGCACCGCGACCCGGTCGGCCATCGACAGCGCCTCCTCCTGGTCGTGGGTGACGAACAGGGTCGTGATCCCCAGTTCCTGCTGGAGCCGGCGGATCTCCTCGCGCAGCTGGAGGCGGACCTTGGCGTCCAGCGCGGACAGCGGCTCGTCGAGCAGCAGCACGCGCGGCTGCAGGGCGAGCGCCCGGGCGAGCGCGATGCGCTGCTGCTGGCCGCCGGACATCTGGTGCGGGTAGTGCTCGGCGCGGTGCGGCAGGCCGACCAGCTCCAGCAGCTCCTGGGCGCGCTTGCGGCGCTCGGCCTTGCCGGCGCCGCGCATCCGCAGCCCGAAGGCGACGTTGTCCAGCGCGCTCAGGTGCGGGAAGAGGCTGTACGACTGGAACACCATGCCCGCGTCGCGCTTGTGGGCGGGGATCGCGGTGATGTCCTGCCCGTCGACCAGGACCTCGCCGGAGTCGTGCTGCTCGAAGCCGGCCAGGATGCGCAGCGCGGTGGTCTTGCCGCAGCCGGACGGGCCGAGCAGGGCGAGCAGTTCGCCCGGGTGGACGGTCAGGTCCAGGCCGTCGAGGGCGGTGGTGGCGCCGAACGAGCGGCGCAGCGAGCGGAACTCGACGGTGGCGCCGCCGGGGGCGAGCGCGGCACCGGCGACGGGGGCGGAAACCGTGGTCATGGCTGGTGACTCCTGGAAAGCGTGGGGTGGTTCAGGACCGTGCGGCCAGGGCGCGGGACGGCCGCGCGGCGGGGTGTCTCAGGCCCGCGCGCCCTTGCGGCCGCGGCCGACGGCGGACATCAGCAGCAGGACGAGCCAGACGATCAGCAGGCTGAGCATCGAGACGGCGACGGACATCTGGCCGTCGCTCTTGCCGTTGGAGTTGATCCACACCGAGAAGGGGGCGAAGCCGAGGATGGAGGCGGTGGTGAACTCGCCGAGCACCAGGGCGACGGTGAGGACGGCCGCGTTCAGCAGCGCGCTGCGCAGGTTCGGCAGGACGACGGTGAACACCGCGCGCAGCCAGCCGGCCCCGCAGTTGCGGGCGGCCTCGACCAGGGTGGCGACGTCCACGCCGCGCAGCCCGGCGTCCAGCGCCCGGTAGGCGAACGGCAGCGCCATCAGCACGTAGGCGATGACCAGGACGATCGGGAACTTCGGGTCCTGGATGGCCACGATGGTCTGGAACAGCGGGGTGTCCTGGAGGTAGTCCGGGCCCCAGCGCAGCACGCCGATGATGCCGGTGGTGAGCGCGACCACGGGGACGACCAGCGGCATCGAGCACATCACCTCGATCACCGGGCGCAGCTTCGGCGCACCGAGCCGGGCGGCGAGCATCGCCGGGACGAGCAGGAGCAGCAGCACCGCCACCGTGACGCCGGCCAGCTCCAGGCTCAGTACCAGGCTGTCCAGGAAGCCGGGCGCGTTCAGCAGCTCGGTGTAGGCCCGGAAGGTGGTGCCGCCCTTGTTGTCGTCGACGCTGAAGATCACCGAGGAGGCCAGCGGTACGGCGAAGTAGACGCCGCAGAGCAGCAGGACGAGGCCGCGGCCGAAACGGATGCGATTGATCAGGCGAGCCACTTGGCACTCCGGCGCTGAAGGGGCAGGTACACGGCCATCACCAGACAGGCGACCACGATCATGTCGAGGCCGAGGGCGAGGGCGAGGTTGCCCTGGCCGACCAGGACGTTGCCGGACAGCGCGTCGCCGATCTGCATCGAGATCAGCGGCACCGAACTGCCCACCATGGCCTCGGCGGTGGCGTACGCGGCGAAGGAGGCGCCGAACAGCAGCACGAAGCCGCCGAGCAGCGAGGGCACCAGGACCGGCAGGGCCACGTGCCGCCAGTACTGCACGACGGTGGCGCCGTTGTTGTACGCGGCCTCGCGCCACTGGGTGCGCAGGCCCTCCAGGGCCGGGGTGATGGTGATGACCATCAGCGGCACCAGGAAGTACAGGTAGACCACGGAGAGGCCGGTGAAGGTGTAGAGGTTCCAGCCGTGGCTGGTGAGGCCGAACTTCTTGGTGACCTCGCCGGCGTTGCCGAGGGTGGCGACGAACATGAAGGCGAGCGGCACGCCGCCGAAGTTGGCGAGCACGCCGGAGGCGGAGAGCACCGCCTCGCGGAACACCCGGAACCGGGAGGTGGCCACGGCCTGGGCCAGCGGCAGGCCGACCACGGTGGCGATCAGAGCGGTCAGCAGGGAGAGCTTGACGCTGCCCCACAGGGCGGTCCAGTAGGCGCCCTGCAGCGAGCCGGTGAGGTTGTCGGTGGTGAAGGTGCCGCCGCCGTCGGGGGCGTCGGGCGAGGTGGTGAACGCGCCGATGGCGATCGCGACGGCGGGCAGGCCGAAGCCGACCAGGAAGAACAGGAGCAGGGGGAGGGCGGCCAGCCAGGCGCGGCCGCGGCCGGCCCGGGGCTTGCCGGGGCGGGGGGCCCTGGCGGTCTTGGCGGTCTTGGTGCTCTTGGCCGTGGTGGCCGTGGTGTCGGTGGCCTTGGCCGTTGTGGCGTCGGCGGTGGCGGGGGTGGTTGCTGCGGGGCCGGGGGCGCCCCCGCCGCTCTGGGCGGCGGAGGCGGGGGCCGGCACCGGGGTGGGAGCCGTGGTCATCGTCAGGTCAGCCCGCGATCGCCTTGGCCCAGTTCTCGGTCACGGTCTTCTTGGCCGTGTCCGTCTGCTCCTGGGTCGGGAAGGTGGTGAAGGGCTTCTCGACCGGCGGGAGCTTGGCGGCGCCCGCGGCGTCCAGGGTGCCGGCCGTCTTCATGGCGTCGAACAGGGCCGGGGTGGCGTAGCCGCCCAGGAAGCCGTTCTGGCCCTCGGCGCTGTACAGGTACTCCTCCCACAGGCGGGCGGCGGCCGGGTGCGGCGCGTCCTTGTTGATCGCCTGGTTGTAGTACTGCGCGTAGGAGCCGTCCGAGGGGATGGTCACCTGCCAGTCGATGCCCTTGCTCCTGAACTTGTCGGCGTAGCCGGCGTTCAGGTACGACCAGTCGATGCTGATCGGGGTCTCGCCCTTCTCGATGGTCGCCGGGGTGACCTCGACCGGGTTGAAGTTGCCGGCCTGCTTGACCTTGGCGAAGAAGTCGATGCCGGGCTGGATGTTGTCCAGCGAGCCGCCGTTGGCGAGCGCGGCCGCGTAGACGGCGCCGAACGCGGCACCGGCCTTGGTCGGGTTGCCGTTCAGGGCGACCATGCCCTTGTACTCGGGCTTCAGCAGGTCGGCGAAGGTCTTCGGGCAGGCGGACACCTTCTTGGCGTCGCACGCGATCGACATGTAGCCGCCGTAGTCGTTGTAGTGCAGGCCGTCGGCGTTCTTCATGGTGGCCGGGATCTTGTCGAAGTCGGTGACCTTGTACGGGGCCAGCAGGCCCTGCTTGGCGGCGCTGAGCGCGAAGGCCGAGCCGAGGTCGACGACGTCGGGGGCGCGGTCCTGGCCCTTGCGGGAGGTGATCGCGTTGATCTCGTCCTGGCTGGCGCCGTCGGGGTTCTCGTCCTCGATCTCGATGCCGTACTTCGCCTTGAAGTCGTCCATCAGCTTGCCGTAGTTCGCCCAGTCGCGCGGCAGCGTGATGGCGTGCAGCTTCCCCTCCTTCTTGGCGGCGGCGATCAGGCCGTCCATCCCGCCGAAGTCGGCGACCGAGGTGGCGGTCTTGGCGCTCTTGCCGCCCGCGGCGTCGCCGGACTTCGCGGTGGAGGAGCCGGCGGAGCCGCAGGCGGTGAGGGACAGCGCGGCGGCGGTCAGGACCGCTGCGAAGGCGGCGGAACGGGCGCGGTGCACGGACACGGGTCAGTCTCCTGATCGGGTGTACTGCAAGGGGGTGAGCTGCGGTGGGGTTGTCTGATCGGGGGATCGTGCGAGTGGCCGTTCGGAGCCGTTCTGAGGTGCCCGGTGCCGTTCGGAGCCGCCCGGAGCCGTTCGAGGCCGTCCGAGTTGACTAGCCAACTTCGCTGACGGACGTAAGTACGCCGGAGTCCGATGACGGGAAGGTGAACGGACGGCCCAGAACCGGGGTCGGCTGCGGGAACGGTCGAATCCGGCCATCGGAGCGTGATCCGTTCGGTGCGATGCTTCAAAGGCGCAGCGGGATAAGGTCGGGCTGTCCGTGCCGGTACGGCTGCGCAGGACACCGCCCCAGGAGGGACATTGACTGACGTGGCACTTGAGCCCGGGCGCCCCGCCGAGCGCGCTCCCGGCGCCCTGTACCGGAAGGTCGCCGCCGACCTGCGCGAGGCCATCACCACCGGCGCGTACGGCGAGGCCGGCCGGCTGCCCGCCGAGGGCGCGCTCGCCGAGCAGTACGGCGTCTCCCGCGGCACCGTCCGCCAGGCGCTCGCCGTCCTGCGCTCCGACGGGCTGGTCACCTCCCGCCGCGGCACCCGGCGCGTCGTGCTCGGGGGCGCCCGGGTGCAGAGCTTCTCCGAACTGCTCAGCTTCACGCACTGGGCGTACTCGATGGGCGAGGAGCCCGGCGGCATCCTGGACTCGCTGGTCCGCCGCCCCGCCGACACCGCCGAACGCGAGCAACTGCGCCTGGAGCCGGGCGCCGAGGTGTATGTGACCGTCCGGCTGCGCACCCTCTCCGGCACGCCCGTGATGGTCGAGCGGACCATCTACCCGCCGCGGGTCGGCGAGATCGTCGCCGAGCTGCCGGCGGACGTCGTCTCGCACACCGAAGTCCTGCGCGAGCACGGCATCCTGTTCACCGACGCCGACCACACCATCGACATCGTGGCCGCCAACGCCGAGGACGCCCGGCTCCTCGGCTGCCGCCGCGGCGGCCCGCTGCTGCGCGAACGGCGGCGCACGACGGACCCGACCGGCACTCCGGTGGAGTGGTCCCAGGACCGCTACCTGCCCGGGACGGTGGCGTTCAGCATCCACAACTCGCTGGCCGCGTCGGCGCTTTCGCGGCACGCCCGGGAGGGTGACTGAGCCTGGCCCTCTTCCCGGGCGTGCCGGCCGGCGCCATCAGCGCATGAGCGCGGCGAGCAGCGGGCGGTAGTGCTCGAAGCCGGGTGTCGGCGCCCCGGCCGCCTTCGCCTGCTCGTCCCAGCGGCGGACGGCCACCGCGTCGGCGGCGCCCGGGAGTTCGGCGAACGCGGCGGCCTGCCGCTCGTCCATCGGGCCGCCCTGGACGGTGAGGGTGTACTCCGAGGCCTCGGACAGCCGCTGCCGGTAGTCCGGTTCCACTGCGCACAGGTAGCGCTTGGCGGCCACGTGCAGCCGGACCGGCTCGGTCACCTCCGGGCCGAACCACCGCGCCAGCCAGTCGGCGCCGGTGTCGCTGTGCCGGTTGTCCTGACCCTCCATCAAATTCCTTCCGTGTAGCGCCCCGTGGAAGTGGCCGACGTCGTGCAGCAGTGCGGCGGCGACGAGGTGGTCCGGCGCCCCGGCCGCCTCGGCGGCAGCGGCGGCCTGGAGCATGTGCTCGGCCATGGTGACCTCCTCGCCCAGGTACTCCCCGGCGCCCTCGCCCGCGAACAGCCCGGCGATCGCGTCCAGCGCGGCGGCGCGCCGGTGCAGCACGGCGAGGGTGCTGCCCAGCGTGTCCAGGTCGGCGTAGCAGCCCTGGAGGTGGCGGTGGCCGTCCTGCTGGAAGGCCGTACGGGCGTGCAGCAGCCGGGTGTTGTCGAAGACCAGGCAGTCGCCGCGGTCGAGGCGGAAGGCGAGCTGGAGCTCGGGGCGCAGGGTGATCGCGGCGAAGCGGCGGTACGCGGCGTAGAAGGCCGTCAGTTCGCCGGAGCTCCCGCGCAGGGTGCCGATCGAGCGGTTGTTGAACCGCACCTCGCGGATCCGGCCCAGGGCGTCCACCTCGATCAGCGGGCGGTCGGCGCGCAGTTCGGTGCGGCGGTCGCGGAAGACGAACGGGACGGGCGTGCGGGTGAGCGTCTCGAAGTCCGCCGGCGCCTCCTCCCGGAGGGCCGCCGCGGCCCGGAACCCGTCCACCAGGCCGGAGTCGCCGCCGGTCGCGGAGTTCTCCAGGCAGTGCAGGAGCTGGAGCGTCGGCACCGGGTCCCGGTACGGGTTGTCGGTGTGCGGCGCGATCGCGACGCTGGTGAACGCCAGGTTGTTCGGATCCGGCTCGACCCGGACGTCGAACAGCTCCCCGTAGTTGGTGACCCGGACGTAGCCGAAGCTCTCGGCCACGGTGAGCACCTGCCGTTCCACCGCCGGCACCCCGCGCAGCACCGCGAAGCCGCTGCGGCGCACGGCGGTGAGGACGGCGGCCTGCTCGGCGGGGTCGGCCAGGTACGCCTCCCACCGCGCCTCGGGGATCCCGTGTGCGAAGTCCGCCGCCACCCAGAGCCGCTTGTCCTCCTCCGTCCGCCCGTCGCCGTCCCGCTCGGCGCCGAGCCACTCCAGCGGGTACCGCGAGCGGTGCCCGTCCGACCAGAGCACCTCCAGGCCCCCGTCGGTCTCCGTGCTCGCGGCGACCGCCAGGTCCTGCGGCAGGTCGTCGATCTGGAACAGCTTCTGCCCGTTCCTGGGGTCCCGGCACTCGGCGCACGGGCAGTTGTCGCGCAGCCAGTACGGCGGCAGCTCGGTCACGGTGGTCTCCTCCTCGGCGGCGTCCCGGGTGAAGTTGTATAGCCAACTTCACCCCTGGCCGGAGCCTGCCTGCCCCCGGTGAGATCGGCGTGCCGCGCAGATGAACGCTGCGGGAACTGTGCCGGGAGCCGATGGCCGAAACCCGCCGCGCCGCGTGGGACCAGGTCCTGTCCGAGGGTGAGACGGAGCGGCCCCCGGGACCGGGTGTCCCGGGGGCCGCTCCGCGTGATCGGGCCTCGACGGCGCCGTGGTGTCAGCCCTGGACGGCTGCCGTCCAGGCCGCCTCCGCGGCGGCCAGGGCCGGGGCCGGGTCCGCGTCCGTCGCGGTGGCGAGGGCGGTGAGGCAGGCGTGGACGGTGGGCAGGGCGGCGGCGGGGCCGTAGTGGTTGACGCGGAGCATCGACGCGGCGAGGGGGCCGCCGCCGGGCTGGACGGGGAGGGCGGGGTCGAGGCGGGCGGCGAGCTCGGCCGCGTGCACGCCGGCCGGGGTGCGCAGGGTGGTGGCGACGGGGGCCGCGTGGGCGTCCTCGGTGACGAACGGGGCGAGGGTGCCGAGCGCGCGGGCGCCCGCGCGGGTGGCGGCGGAGGCGGCGCGGTGGCGGGCGATGACGGCGGGCAGGCCGTCGGCGGCGATCCGGTCGAGGCAGGCGCCGAGGGCCAGCATCTCCAACTGGGCGGGGGCGTGCGGGAGCACGGTGCGCCCGGCGTCCGTCCAGCGCTCCTTCCAGTCGAGCAGGGACAGGTAGGAGCGGCGCGGGGCGGCCGGGTTGGCGGCGATCCGCTCCCAGGCGCGCTGGGAGACGGAGACGGCGGAGACCCCGGCGGGGCCGCCCATGGCCTTCTGGCCGCCGATGACGCACAGGTCGACGCCCCACTCGTCGGTGAGCAGCGGCTCGGCGGCGACGGAGGCGACCGCGTCGAGCATCAGCAGGGCGCCGTGCTCGCGGACGGCGGCGGCGATCCCGGCGACGGGGTTGGTGTTGCCGGTGGCGGCCTCGGCGTGGACGAGGGAGACGAAGTCGACGGCCGGGTGGGCGGCGAGGGCGTCGGCGACCTGCTGTGCGCTGACCGCGCTGTCGAAGGGGACGGCCAGGTCCACGACCTCGACCCCGCAGGAGCGCAGCCAGTTGCCGAAGGTCTGCCCGTACGGGCCGGTGACGATGTTGAGCGCGGTGGAGCCGGGGTGCGCGGCGCCGCGGATCGCGGCCTCCAGCGGCAGCAGCGCCTCACCCTGGGTGACGATGACGTCCGCGGTGGTGTGCAGCAGTGCGGCCACCTGGTCCTCGATCGCCGCGAACTCGGCGGCGCTGAGCGGGGGGAGGTCGAGGAAGGGGCTCACGGTGGCGGCCTTTCGGGCATGAGGTGATGGGTGTCGGCACGAGTCTGCCGCATTCTTGCTGCTTACAGGGAACACGCCCGTCGGTAGAGTGCGGGCCATGAGCGATGGCGCGGTGCTGCACGTCCGGGGTCGGGTGCTGGTCGGTCCGGAGGACGTCCGGGACGAACTCTGGGTCGTGGACGGCCGGGTGAGCTTCACCCGCCCGCCCGGCGCCGAGGACGTCCGGACGGTGACCGGCTGGGTGCTGCCCGGTCTGGTGGACGCGCACTGCCACGTCGGCCTGGACGCGCACGGCGCCGTCGACGCGGAGACCAGCGAGAAGCAGGCGCTCACCGACCGTGACGCCGGCACCCTGCTGATCCGCGACGCCGGCTCGGCCGCCGACACCCGGTGGATCGACGAGCGCGAGGACCTGCCCCGGATCATCCGCGCCGGGCGGCACATCGCCCGCACCCGCCGCTACATCCGCAACTACGCGCACGAGATCGAGCCCGGCGACCTCGCCGCGTACGTCCGTGCGGAGGCCCGGCGCGGCGACGGCTGGGTGAAGCTGGTCGGCGACTGGATCGACCGCGAGCGCGGCGACCTCGCCGCCTGCTGGCCCGGCGACGCGCTGGCCGAGGCGATCGCGGCGGCGCACGAGGAAGGCGCACGGGTCACCGCGCACTGCTTCGCCGCCGAGTCGCTGCCGGACCTGCGGGCGGCCGGCATCGACTGCATCGAGCACGCCACCGGGCTGACCGAGGAGCTGATCCCGGCCTTCGCCGAGCGCGGCGTGGCGATCGTCCCGACGCTGGTCAACATCGCCACCTTCCCGGGCCTGGCGGCCGGCGGCGAGGGCAGGTTCCCGGCCTGGGCGGCCCACATGCGGCGGCTGCACGAGCGCCGCTACGCCACCGTCGGCGCCGCGCACGACGCCGGCATCCCGGTGTTCGTCGGCACGGACGCCGGCGGCTCGCTGGCGCACGGGCTGGTCGCGGAGGAGGTGGCGGAGCTGGTGAAGGCGGGGCTGAGCCCGGCGCAGGCGCTGTCGGCGGCCAGTTGGGGTGCGCGGGAGTGGCTGGGGCGGCCGGGGCTGGAGGAGGGGGAGTCGGCCGACTTCGTGGTGTACGGGGAGGACCCGCGGGCGGACGTCCGGGTGCTCGCCGACCCGCGGCTGGTGGTGCTGCGCGGCCGGCCGGTGGGGTGAGCGGGTGGCCGGTGGCGGGCGATCCGTCGTGGTCGGCCGTGGGCCGGGCGGTCCCGGGTTCGTATGCATGATCATCCGCTGAACGCGCTGTCGGTGTAGGCCGATAGGGTGGCCACCATGGCACCGCGTCCACTGAACGAGATCGTCGAGCCCGGTTGGGCCACCGCCCTGGAGCCCGTCGGCGGGCAGGTCGCCGCCATGGGCGACTTCCTACGCGCCGAACTGGCCGCCGGCCGCACCTACCTGCCGTCCGGGCCGAACGTGCTGCGGGCCTTCCAGCAGCCCTTCGCCGACGTGCGGGTGCTGATCGTCGGACAGGACCCGTACCCGACCCCGGGCCACGCCGTCGGGCTCAGCTTCTCGGTGGCGCCGGAGACCCGGCCGATCCCGGCCAGCCTGATCAACATCTTCCAGGAGTACGGCAGCGACCTCGGCCTGCCCCAGCCGTCCAACGGCGACCTCACCCCGTGGACGCAGCAGGGCGTCCTGCTGCTCAACCGCGCGCTGACCACCGCGCCGCGCAAGCCCGCCGCGCACCGGGGCAAGGGCTGGGAGGAGGTCACCGAGCAGGCGATCCGGGCGCTGGTGGCGCGCGGCGGCCCGCTGGTGGCGATCCTGTGGGGGCGCGACGCCCGCAACCTGCGGCCGCTGCTCGGGGAGATCCCGGCGATCGAGTCGGCGCACCCGAGCCCGTACTCGGCGAGCGGCGGCTTCTTCGGCTCGCGGCCGTTCAGCCGGGCGAACGAGCTGCTGGCGCGGCAGGGGGCGCAGCCGGTGGACTGGCGACTGCCGTAGCAGACCG
Organism: Kitasatospora sp. NPDC059803; assembly: GCF_042732255.1. Lineage (NCBI taxonomy): Bacteria > Bacillati > Actinomycetota > Actinomycetes > Kitasatosporales > Streptomycetaceae > Kitasatospora > Kitasatospora sp. NPDC059803. Next base: position 31,962 of record NZ_JBHWIJ010000041.1, read on the forward strand.
GAGTCAGCGGCAGACGTCAATCTCACTCCAACGAGTGAAATGACGTTCTGTGTGGCTCCTGTGACGGACTGTTCGAGAAGACTGGCGGCTCACCGTTCGGAACGCCGGCCCCTCCCCGCCTGTCTCGGGTGACGTCTGGGCGCGCTCCGGATCAACAGCACCTGTGGGGGTACCGCCATGTCTTCTCGTTCCACCAGCTCCGCCCGTTCCGCCGGTTCCACCCGTTCGGCTCGTTCCGTTCGCCGAGCCGCTTCCGCCGCCGCCGTGGTCGCGGCCTGCACGCTGCTCACCGTCCCGCCCGCGTACGCGGCCCCGGCCGCGCCGGCGGCCACCCCGGCGGGCGCTGCGTCGTCCTCTCCGTCGTCCTCGCAGCCGTCCGCCGCCTCGCCCGGCAAGGCGCGCGCCGTAACCGCCGAACTCGCCCTGGACGTCAGCCTGTTGAACAAGACGGTCGACGTCCCGGTGGACCTCGCGCTCAACAAGGTGGAGACGCCGGCCCAGCGCGAGGGCTCGCTCCTCACCGCCAAGGTCGACGGCGTCGACCAGCAGGGCCCGGTAACCCTGGTCAAGGCCGACATCGGCACGGCCGTGACCCGCATCGACGCCAAGGGCACCGCCGCCTCCGTCAAGCTGGTCAACGCCGACGTGCACGCCCCCGGCCTGCCCGCCACCACGCTGATCGGCCTGGAGGCGATGAGCGCCGAGGCGACCTGCCCCGTCGACGGGCAGCCGACCGCCGACGTCGTCGCGCCCGCCAAGCTGACGGTGCTCGGCAAGCCCGTCACCATCGGCCTGTACGGGCCGACCAAGGTGGACGTCCCGCTGATCGGCAGCGTGTCGGTGGAGCTCTCCAAGAAGAGCACCACCTCGACCACCGCCGCCGCCTCGGCCCTGGAGGTCCAGGTGGAGGTGAACCCGCTGAACCTGAACGTCGCCAAGGTCACCGGCAAGATCACCGTGGCCTCGGTGAGCTGCGAGAAGCCCTCCGTGCCGGCTGCCGGCGCGACCCCGACCCAGGCCCCGACGTCGCCCGCGCCGACCGGCACCGCCGCCGCCACCACCGCCCAGCCGGTCGCGGACACCAGCACCACCGCCCGCGCCGTCGTCCCGCAGGCCGCCACCGAGAAGCCCGGGCCGTCGGAGAAGCCGGCCGCCGGCCTCGCCGCGACCGGTGGCAGCAGCGCCACCGGCCCGCTGGCCGCCGGGGCCGCCGCCCTCGTCGCCGGCGGGGCCTGCGCCCTGTGGGCCACCCGGCGCCGCCGGGCCGCGCACGCCCGCCGGAGCTGAGCCCCGGCCCCTCGCGGGGCGGGAGCGCCATCCCGGGTGCGACCCCGGAACCCTGGGTGCCATCCCGGAACCCCGGGTGCGACCCCGGCACCCCGGGTGCCGCTCCCGCCACTCCGGGCGCCGCCCTGGCACTCCCGCACCGTGACCGTGCCAATACGGAGGGTTGGTTCACATCCGCGTTACACAAGAGGAACAACCGGGAAACGGCGGCTTGCGACGCTACGCGGGCACCCACCACCCAGCAATGCGAGGTACACCGCCGTGGCAATCAAGGCCGAGTACATCTGGATCGACGGCACCAAGCCGACCGCGAAGCTCCGTTCCAAGACTCGGGTCCTGCCCAACGCGGACAAGATCCCGACCTGGGGTTTCGACGGCTCCTCGACCAACCAGGCGGAGGGCCACGCCTCGGACCGCGTGCTGGACCCGGTGAAGGTCGTGCCGGACCCGATCCGCGGCGGTGACAACATCCTGGTCCTGTGCGAGGTGCTGGAGACCGACGGCACCCCCCACGCGTCCAACACCCGCGCCCTGCTGCGCGAGGTCGACGAGAAGTACGCGGCGCAGGAGTCGATCTTCGGCATCGAGCAGGAGTACACCTTCTTCAAGGGCTCCCGCCCGCTCGGCTTCCCGGAGGGCGGCTTCCCGGCCCCGCAGGGCGGCTACTACTGCGGCATCGGCGCCGAGGAGGTCTTCGGCCGCGAGATCGTCGAGCTGCACCTGGACCGCTGCATCGACGCCGGCCTGGCGATCTGCGGCATCAACGCCGAGGTCATGCCCGGCCAGTGGGAGTTCCAGATCGGCCCGGTCTCCTCGCTGACCGTCTCGGACGACCTGTGGATCGCCCGCTACCTGCTGTACCGCACCGCCGAGGAGTTCGGCATCGACGCCACCCTGGACGCCAAGCCGGTCAGGGGTGACTGGAACGGCGCGGGCGCGCACACCAACTTCTCCACCAAGGCGATGCGCGAGGGCTACGACGCCATCATCACCGCCTGCGAGTCCCTCGGCGCCTCCCAGGACAAGGTGCTGGAGCACGTCAGCCAGTACGGCGACGACATCCAGTCCCGCCTGACCGGCAAGCACGAGACCGCCCCGTGGAACGTCTACAGCTACGGCGTCTCCAACCGCGGCGCCTCGGTCCGCATCCCGTGGCAGGTCGAGGTGGAGCAGAAGGGCTACATCGAGGACCGTCGCCCGAACGCCAACATCGACCCCTACGTCGTCACCCGCCTCATGATCAACACCTGCTGCGAGGCCCTGGAGAAGGCCGGCCAGGTCTGATCCGCCCCGCTGCGCACCGGGGGCCCGGGCGCCCCGCTCAAGGGGGGGGGGGGGGCGGCGGGGGGGGGGGGGATATCCCCGGTTTTCACGGGACCCCCCCCCC
>NZ_JBHWIJ010000041.1:34645-43851 GCF_042732255.1 Kitasatospora sp. NPDC059803
GCGCGCGCGCGCGCGGGCGCCCCCCGCCCCCGCGCCGCGCCCCCGCCGCCCCCCCCGCCGCGCGCCCGCCCCCCCCCCCCCCCCCGTCGTCGTCGGGCATAATCGCTCGTATGACCGCTTCCGCCCGCCGTGTCCTCGTGCGACGTCTGCACGTGGACCTGGTGCGGGTGTGCGCGGCCGCGTGTTGCCGGTGAGTGTCTCCGTCCTCATCCCGCAGGCAACCCGGCGTAGGAGTGTGTCCGTCCATGTCGCTCGTGTTCCACTGGTTCCTTCCCACCAACGGTGACAGCCGGCAGATCGTCGGGGGTGGGCACGGGTCCACGCCGGGGGTGGCGGGGGCGGACCGGCCGCCGAGCCTGGGGTACCTGGGGCAGGTCGCCCGCAGCGCGGAGCAGTTGGGGTTCGAGGGGGTGCTGACGCCGACCGGCGCGTGGTGCGAGGACGCCTGGCTGACGACGGCGATGCTGACGCAGGTGACGGAGCGGCTGAAGTACCTGGTGGCGTTCCGGCCCGGACAGATCAGCCCGACGCTGGCCGCGCAGATGGCCGCGACGTACCAACGGCAGTCCGGCGGGCGGCTGTTGCTGAACGTGGTGACCGGCGGGGAGTCCGCCGAGCAGCGCGCCTACGGGGACTTCCTGGACAAGGACGCCCGGTACGCGCGGACCGGGGAGTTCCTGGACATCGTCCGGCGGCTGTGGGCGGGCGAGACGGTCGACCACCACGGGCCCCGTCTGCGGGTCGAGCGGGCCCGGCTGAACCGGCTGCCGGAGCCGGTGCCGACGGTGTACTTCGGCGGCTCGTCCCCGGCGGCCGGCGAGGTCGCGGCGCAGTCCGCGGACGTCTACCTGACCTGGGGCGAACCGCCCGACCAGGTACGGGAGAAGATCCGCTGGATCCGCGAACTCGCCGCCGCCCGCGGGCGGGTGGTGCGGTTCGGGATCCGGCTGCACGTGATCACCCGGGACACCGCCGCGCAGGCCTGGGCGGAGACCGAGCGGCTGCTCGCCGGAATGGACCCGGGGCGCGTGCGCCAGACCCAGCGGGCGCTCGCCGAGAGCGAGTCGGAGGGCCAGCGGCGGATGCTCGCGCTGCACGGCGGCTCGGCCGAGCGGCTGGAGGTGCACCCGGGGCTGTGGGCCGGGATCGGCCTGCTGCGCGGCGGCGCCGGGACGGCCCTGGTGGGCAGCCACCGGGAGGTCGCGGACCTGATCACCGAGTACCACGAGCTGGGGATCGACGAGTTCGTGCTGTCGGGCATGCCGCACCTGGAGGAGGCGTACTGGTTCGGCGAGGGCGTGCTGCCGCTGCTGGCCGCCCGCAACCTGTGGCACCGGCCGTGAACCCGCAAACCGCTGGTCAATCCGCCGGGGCGGCCGGAGAATTCACGGCATGACGCTGCCCCTGCTCCTCCTCGACGTGGACGGACCGCTCAACCCCTACGCCGCGCCGAAGACCCGGCGGCCGGAGGGGTACGACACCCACCGCCTGCTCCCGACCTGGTGGGCGGACCGGCAGGCGCGCTACTCCGGCGCGCAGGCGAAGCCGCTGCGGGTGTGGCTGAACCCGGCGCACGGGCCGGAACTGCTCGGCCTGCCCTACGAACTGGTGTGGGCCACCGGCTGGATGGGCGAGGCGAACACCCACATCGGCCCGAACCTCGGCCTGCCCGAACTCCCCTACATCCAGTGGACGGACCTGTTCGGGGAGGACCCGGACGGCCTGCACTGGAAGACCCGGGACGTGGTCGCCTGGGCGGACGGCCGCCCGTTCGTCTGGGTGGACGACGAACTCGGCCCGCAGGACACCGCCTGGATAGCCGCCCACCACCCCGCCCCGGCACTCACGTTCCACGTCAACCCCCGAATCGGCCTGCTGGCCGCCGACTTCGTGGCCCTGCGCGAATGGGCGGTCGCGGCATGAGGATCGGGACGGTCGAACGGCTGCGGCGCTACCCGGTGAAGTCGCTGCTGGGGGAGGAGCTGGCGGCGGTCGGGGTGGACGGGCGCGGCCTGGAGCGGGACCGCGGCCGCGCCCTGCTCGACCTCGACACCGGGAAGGTCGCCAGCGCCAAGAACCCGCGGCTGTGGGCGGGCCTGCTCGGTTACACGGCGGCGACCACGGCGGGCGGCGTGGTGATCACCGGCCCGGACGGGCGGTGCGTGGACGAGGAGGAGCTGTCGGCGGCGCTCGGCCGCAAGGTCGCCCTGATCGCCGAGCGCCCGCCCGGGGCGACGATCGAGCGGGCCGTGCCGGAGGAGGTGCTGGCGCACGGCATCGAGGCCGAAGTCGACGTCACCGTCAACGAGTTGGGCCGGGCCGCGCCGGACGGCGGCTTCTTCGACTTCGCCCCGCTGCATCTGGTCACCACCTCGACGCTGGCCGCGACCGGCGCCGAGGCGGAGCGCTACCGCCCGAACCTGGTGATCCGCACCGAGGGTGAGGGGTACGTCGAGAACGCGTGGGTGGGGCGGGAGTTGGCGATCGGGCCGGTGCTGCGGCTGCGCATCGTGGTGCCCACGCCGCGCTGCGCCGTCCCGACCCTGCGGCACGGCCCGCTGCCCCGGAGCACGTCCGCCCTGCGCGTCCCGGCCGAGCGGAACCGCCTGGTCCCGCTGGAGGGCATGCCCGCGCTGCCCTGTGCGGGGGTGTACGCGCAGGTGCTGGTGCCCGGCCGGGTCGCGGTGGGGGATGCGATCAGGCTGGGCCGAGGCGGGGCAGGGCGGGAGGCGGTGGGGTGAGAACGGCGGCGAGGGCGTCCAGGAAGCGGTCGGTGGTGGCCTCGTCCCGGACGGCGATCCGCAGCCACTCCTCGCCCAGCCCCGGGAAGGTGTCCCCGCGCCGGACGGCGAAGCCGCGCCCGCGCAGCCGCTCCCGGACGGCCGCCGCGTCCGGCAGCCGTACCAGGGCGAAGGACGCGGCCGGCTCGCCGTACACCCGAAGAGTCGGGAAGGCGGCCAAGCCCTTCAGCAAGTACGTCCGCCACAGGGCCAGTTCGGCGGCTGCCTCCTCCGCCTCGGCCAGCGCGGCCGGGCCGCTGCACGCCTCGGCGGCGGCCAGCGCGGGGGTGGAGACCGGCCAGAGCGGTTGGGCGGCGCCGAGCGCGGCGATCAGCGGCGCGGGCCCGAGGACGTAGCCGATCCGCAGTCCGGCCAGGCCCCAGGTCTTGGTGAGGCTGCGCAGGACGACGACCTGGCCGGGCAGGTCCCGGGCCGGGGCGAGGGACTCGCGTTCGCCGGGCACGGTGTCCATGAACGCCTCGTCGACCACCAGGGTGCGTCCGGGGCGGGCGAGTGCGGCGACGGCGTCGGCGGGGTGCAGGACGGAGGTCGGGTTGGTGGGGTTGCCGAGGACGACCAGGTCGGCCTCCTCCGGGACGGCCCCCAGCCGGAACCCGTTCTCGGGGGACAGCAGCACCCGGTGCACCTGGTGCCCGGCGTCCCGCAGCGCCGCCTCGGGTTCGGTGAACTGCGGGTGCACCACGACGATATGACGTGCAGTCAGAACTCGGGCCAGTAGGACGAAGGCCTCTGCCGCCCCCGAGGTGAGCAGCACCTCGTCGGTGGGCCGCCGGTGCCGGGCGGCCACCGCCGCGCGGGCGGCGCCCTGGTCGGGGTAGGCGGCGAGGTCGCCGAGGGTGGCCGCGAGCCGGTCGCGCAGCCAGGCCGGGGGTGTGCCGGTGCGGACGTTGACGGCGAGGTCGACCAGGCCGGACCCGTCGGCGCGCACCTCGGCGTCGCCGTGGTGGCGCAGGTCGGGTTCGGGGGCGGTCACGCGGGGTCTCCTTGCGGGTGGGCGGGCACATCGGGGGCGAGCGGCTGGAGGGGCAGCCCCGGGACGCGGTGGACGTCGTACGCGCCCGGCGGCACGCGCAGCGCCGCGCCGTCGCCGAGGGCGACCAGCGCCACGGCGTGCCCGTGCGCGGCCATGTCGACGGCCAGGTCAACAGCCAGGTCGACGGCCAGGTCGACGGCCGCGCCGGTGGCCGCTCCGGCGCCGTCGTCCGTCGCGATCCGCCTGGTCCCGGGCCGCAGCAGCTCGGCGACCGCCCCGACCGCGCCCGGCGCGCCCACGACCGCCGACGCACGCCGCAGTTCCGCCAGCGCGCGCGGCACCAGCAGGTCGTGCGCGCCCGGTCCGAGTCCGACGACGGCGAGGCGTCCGCGGACCGCCGCCCGGGCGATCGCGACCGTCGCCGCGGCGGACTTCCGTTTGGCGGCGACGAGCTCGCCACCGGGGGCGCTCGCCAGGGCGGCCGCCTCGGCGACGCTCGCGGTGCCGACGGCGGCGCCGACCAGGTCCGACGGGTTCGGCACGGCCACCGCGGCCAGGTCCGCCGCCGGGTGCTCGTCCACCGGCACCCCGCCGAGGCAGAACGCGGCCCAGCGCACCTCCGGGTGGTCCGCCTTGCCGGCCACCGTCGCCAGCCGGGCGATCGAGGCGCGGGCCAGGCCGTGTTCGGCCAGGGTGTCCGTGATCAGCCGCATCAGCTCGGAGTCCGTGGCGCCGCCGCCCGCGCCGACCCCGACGACCAGGGTGCGCGGGTGCACGAGGAGCACGTCCTCGTCGGGGTGGGTGCGGTCGGTGACCCGCAGGACGGGGGCGTCGGCGGGCGCGTCGGCGCGGGCGGAGGGCGGCAGGGCGGGCAGCGGGTACGCCAGGTCGCTCTCCAGCCGGACCGGCCGGCCCTCGGCGAGCGCCCGCGAGGCCGCCGAGCCGCGCGGCCCGCGGGTGTACGTCGACGCGTGACCGACCAGGTGCGCGAAGGGCCGGGCGGTGGCCGGGGGAGGGCTGCCGGTCAGGACGGCCCGGACGCCGAGCAGGGCGGCGAGTTCCTCGGCCAGTTCGTCGGCGCCGCTGTCGCGGCCGGTCAGCGGGACGGCGTAGCGCAGGTTCAGGTCCAGGCTGACCAGGCCGGGCCCGCCCGGGCGCAGGTGCGAGCCGTCGATCAGCAGTTGCGCGGTGGCCGCGACCGGCGCGAGGCAGACCACCAGGTCGTTGCGGCCGAGGGCGTAGTCCAGGGCCTCGGTCGGACCGAAGCAGGCACTGGCCACCGCGGTGTGGATGCGGGTGGTCTCCGGCCAGGCGGCGTGGATCTCGTCGGCCAGCACGCGGCCCGTCCCGTTGAGGGCGACCAGTCCGATCACGTCCCGCTCCTTCACCCAAAGCCCCGTGATCCCCGCACACGAGCATCCGTGATCCCGCCACAAGGGCCCCCGTGATCCCACCACGCCCGGTCGGAACGGGTCAATCGGGGCGGCTGTGGCGTGGACCGCCAACGGGCGGCAGCTGTTCGCCTGTTCTTCACTTGTCTTGTGCGGTACACGACACGGCGCGATCCTACTGTTCTCGGCGCTCCAACCAGGCAGCCCCGACGCACGGAGGACCCGATGGCCTTCGCACGACTCCGCACCCCCGGAACCACGTCCCCCCGCCGCCCCTTCCGCCGCCCGCTCCGCCGGCCCCTCACCGCCCTCGCCGCCGGGCTCGGCCTCGTCGGCGGCTCGCTCGGCCTGTGGGCCGCCGGCGGCAGCGCGGCCGCCGACACCGCCGGCGGGCTGCCCTCGCCCGACCACGTGATCGTCGTGGTGATGGAGAACCACGCCTACTCGCAGGTCATCGGCAGCAGCTCCAGCGCGCCGTACATCAACAACACGCTGGTCGCCGGCGGCGCCACGCTCACCCAGTCCTTCGCGCTCACCCACCCCAGCCAGCCCAACTACTACATGCTGTTCTCCGGCAGCGCGCAGGGCGTCACCGACGACAGCTGCGTCGACGTCGGCGCCCTCCAGCAGCCCAACCTGGGCTCCGAACTGCTCGCCGCCGGCCAGACCTGGGCCAGCTACAACGAGGGCCTGCCCGCCCAGGGCGCCACCGACTGCCGCGTCGACAACTACGCGCAGAAGCACAACCCGTGGTTCGGCTTCGGCAACGTGCCCGCCTCCAGCGCCTACGGCATGGACGCCTTCCCGACCGACTACACCACCCTGCCCAAGGTCTCCTTCGTCATCCCGGACCTGTGCAACGACATGCACGACTGTTCCGTCGGCACCGGTGACACCTGGCTGCAGACCAACCTCGCCGCCTACGCCACCTGGGCCAAGAGCCACAACAGCCTGCTCGTGGTCACCTTCGACGAGGACAACCGCCTCGCCGGCAACCGCATCCCGACCGTCGTCTACGGCGCCCACGTCACCCCCGGCAGCAGCACCGGCACCACCTACAACCACTACAACGTGCTGCGCACCCTGGAGGACCTCGCCGGGCTGACCACCCACGCGGGCAACGCCGCCAACGCCACCGACATCACCGGCATCTGGAACTGACGCCCGTGTACGTCGCGGACTCCCGCAGCTCCAAGGCCCCCGCCGCCCCGGCCTCCGCAACGGAGCCGCCGGGGCGGCGCGGCGCCGCCCTGCGCGCCGTACCCGGGACGGTGCTCGCCCTCGGCGCCGTCAGCCTGGTCACCGACATCTCCTCCGAGATGGTCACCGCCGTCCTGCCGCTCTACCTGCTCACCGGCCTCGGCCTCTCCCCGCTCGGCTTCGGGCTGCTGGACGGCATCCAGAACGGGTTCAGCGCGCTCGTCCGCCTCGCCGGGGGCCACCTCGCCGACCGCCGCGGCCGCGACGGCGCCGCCCGCCACAAGGCCGTCGCGGCCGTCGGCTACGGCCTGTCCGCGCTCTGCAAACCGCTGCTGCTGCTCGTCCACACCGTGCCGCTGATCGGCGCCGTGATCGCCGTCGACCGTACCGGCAAGGGCCTGCGCACCGCACCCCGGGACGCGATGATCTCGCTCTCCACCGAACCCGTCCACCGCGGACGGGCGTTCGGCGTGCACCGGGCGATGGACACCGCCGGCGCCCTGCTCGGCCCGCTCACCGCCTTCCTCGTGCTGCGCCTGGCAGGCGGGCCGATGCTCGCCGACGGCGGCGAACGACACGGCTACAACGCGGTGTTCACGGTCAGCGCGTGCGTCGCCGCCCTCGGCGTGCTGGTCCTGCTGCTGTTCGTGCCGAACCGACCGTCGACTGACGATCCGTCAACTACCGCTCCATCGCTGCGCGACAGCCTCGCCCTGCTGCGGCTTCCCGGGCTGCGACGGCTCACGCTCTGCGCCGTCCTGCTCGGACTCACCACCGTCAGCGACTCCTTCCTCTACCTCCTCGTCCAGCGCCGGCTCGGCCTCTCCGTCGACCTGTTCCCGCTGCTGCCGCTCGGCACCGCCGCCGCCTTCCTGCTGCTCGCCGTCCCGCTCGGCGCCCTCGCCGACCGGATCGGCCGCCGCCGGCTCTTCCTCGGCGGGCACGTGCTGCTGCTGCTCGCGTACGGGCTGCTGCTCTCACCGGCCGGCGGCCCGGCGGTGGCCGTCTGCGTCCTCGTGCTGCACGGCGCCTTCTACGCGGCCACCGACGGCGTGCTCGCCGCCGCCGCGGCCGACGCCGTCCCGGCCGGGCAGCGGGGCGCCGGGCTCGCCCTGGTCGGCACCGGGCAGGCGCTCGCCCGGTTCGCCTGCTCGCTGCTGTTCGGCGCGCTGTGGAGCGCGGTCGGCGGCACCGGCGCGCTGGGCTGGTCGGCGGGGGCGCTCGCGCTCTGCGTGCTCGGCGCGGCCGCCGTCCTGCGTGAACCTGCCGCCACCACCGTCGTCGAGGAGAGCCCGTGAACCGACTCCAGAACCGGACCAGGGTGATCATCCTCCTGGTCGCCGTCCTGCTGCTCGGCGCCGTCGGCACCGGGGCCGTCCTCCACGCCGCCGACCGCACCGCCCGGCGCGACCAGGCCCAGCCCGGCGGCCCCGCCGTCACCGAGGGCGCCGTCACCCTGCAAAAGCCCTCCGAGGGGCGGAAACTGGTCTTCCGCAACATGGCCTGGGGCCCGCACCGCGACGAACTCACCGCCGTCCCCGCCGACCGCCCGGACGGCCCGCGCACCGCCTCCGGCGTCCAGTGCCTGCGCTTCTACGCCGCCGCCGGCACCGGCATCTGCCTCCAGGCCCAGCACGGCGCCCTGGAGGACACCTACCGCGCCGTCGTCCTCGACGACCACCTGCGCGAACGGCGCTCCTACCCGGCGGCCGGCATCCCCACCCGCTCCCGGGTCTCCCCGTCCGGGCACCTCGCCGCCTGGACGGTCTTCGTCAGCGGCGACTCCTACGCGGGCACCGACTTCTCCACCCGCACCTCCATCGTCGACGTCCGCGACTGGAACCTCCGGGACAACCTGGAGACCTTCGACGTGATCAAGGACGGCCACCCCTACCAGGCCCACGACATCAACATCTGGGGCGTGACCTTCGCCGACGACAACACCTTCTACGCGACCCTCGCCACCGGCGGCCACACCCACCTCGTCCGCGGCGACCTCGCCGCCCACACCCTCACCACCCTGCACGAGAACGTCGAGTGCCCCTCGCTCTCCCCGGACGGCACCCGCATCGCCTACAAGAAGCGCGTCCCCGGCCTGTCCCCCGACGCCCCCTGGCGCCTGTACGTCCTCGACCTCGCCACCATGACCGAGACCGCCACCGCCGAACAGCGCAACATCGACGACCAGGCCGTCTGGTCGGACACCGGTACCCTCCTCTACGCTCTGCCCGGCGACTACGGCGCCGACCTGTGGACCGTCCCCGCCGACGGCGGCGGCGCCCCCCGGCGGGTCACCCAGGCCGCGGTCGCCCCCGCCTACCTGGGCTGAGGAACTCTCGGCTACGGTCCCTCGTCGAGCACAATGACGTCCTGATCGAACGGGGGAACGACAAACGTGGACGGCATCCCGCCCGAGCGCGCGGTCACCGACTCCTGGCCGGCCCTGCACGGCCGACCCGTCCTGCGGCGCACCGTCGCCGTCGGACTGGTCCTCTGCGTGTCCGTCGCGGCCGCCCTCGTGGTGCGCGGCGTCAACTCGCTCACCGCCGGCCGCGTCGGCCGCGAGACCGACCGCGACCGCGCCGAACTCCTCGCCGGCCTCCACCCCTCCCAACACCCCGGCGTCGGCCGCTCCTACGTCCCCGTCGGTGCCATCTACACCCACACCCCCGACGGCGCCCCCATCGCCTACCTGCACTACCGCGTCGCGGGCAAGGACGTCGGCCTCGGCGACTTCCTGCGCGCCTACGACCTCCCGGCCCCCCCGCCCCCCCCCCACCCACGCCCCCCCCCCCACCCCCCCCCCCCCGACGAGGGGGGCAGAGCAGAAGCGCCGACGCA
>NZ_JBHWIJ010000042.1:0-42799 GCF_042732255.1 Kitasatospora sp. NPDC059803
GCGCTACCCGCCTGACTGGCCCCCGGCCGCGCGCCCGGGGGGGGGGGCTAGCCCCAGACCCCCCGCGGGGGCCGCCACCCCACGGACTCCCCCCGCCCGGGGCGTCGGTGCCACGGGGTGTTACTCGCCCCGGGTGCCCAGGTGGTGCACCTGGACCATGTTGGTGTTGCCGGGGATGCCGGGGGGCGAGCCGGCGGTGACGATGACGGTCGCGCCCTCGGCGAGCTGGCCCATGCTGAGCAGCTCGCGGTCGACCTGGGCGACCATCGCGTCGGTGGACCCGACCTGCTCGGTGACGTGCGCCTCGACGCCCCAGCTCAGCGAGAGCTGGTTGCGGGTGGCGACGTCCGGGGTGAACGCGATCACCGGGATCGGCGAACGGTAGCGGGACAGGCGGCGGGCGGTGTCACCGGACTTGGTGAACGCGACCAGCGCCTGGCCGTTCAGGAAGTCGCCCAGCTCGCACGCGGCGCGGGCGATCGAGCCGCCCTGGGTGCGCGGCTTGCGGCCCGGGTTGAGCGGCTGGAGGCCCTGGGACAGCAGCTCCTCCTCGGCCCTCTCGGCGATCCGGCTCATGGTGCGGACGGTCTCGATCGGGTACTTGCCGACGCTCGACTCGGCGGACAGCATGACCGCGTCGGTGCCGTCCAGGATGGCGTTGGCGACGTCGGAGACCTCGGCGCGGGTGGGGCGCGAGGCGTGGATCATCGACTCCATCATCTGGGTGGCGACGATGACGGGCTTGGCGTTGCGGCGGGCCAGCGTGATCAGCTGCTTCTGGACCAGCGGCACCCGCTCCAGCGGGTACTCGACGGCCAGGTCGCCGCGGGCGACCATGATGGCGTCGAAGGCGAGGACGATCTCCTCCATGGCCTCGACGGCCTGCGGCTTCTCGATCTTGGCGATGACCGGCACGCGGATGCCGACCTCGTCCATGACCTCGTGGACGTCCTTGACGTCGTCCGCGTTGCGGACGAAGGACAGGGCGACCATGTCGACGCCCAGGCGCAGCGAGAAGCGCAGGTCGTCCTTGTCCTTCTCGGACAGGGCGGGCACGTTCACGGCCGCGCCGGGCAGGTTGATGCCCTTGTTGTTCGAGAGCACGCCGCCCTCGATCACCACGGTCTTCACCCGCGGGCCGTCGACGCTGACGACCTCCAGGGCGATGACGCCGTCGTTGATCAGGATCGGGTCGCCGGGCTTGACGTCGCCGGGCAGGCCCTTGTAGGTGGTGCCGCAGATGTGCTGGTCACCGGGGACGTCCTCGGTGGTGATGGTGAACTCGTCGCCGTTGTCGACGGTCACCGGGCCGTTGGCGAAGGTCGCCAGACGGATCTTGGGACCCTGGAGGTCGGCCAGGACGCCGATGGCCTTGCCGGTGTCCTCCGAGACCTGGCGGACCTTGCGGTACCGCTCCTCGTGGTCCGCGTGGTTGCCGTGGCTCATGTTCAGTCGGGCGACGTTCATGCCCGCCTCGACGATGGCCTTCAGCTGTTCGTAGGAGTCCGTCGCCGGACCCAGGGTGCAGACAATTTTCGCTCGGCGCATATGGATCAGTCTATCCGTTCGTGTTATAGGTGCATTCGGCACGAATCGTGAGGAATCGCCAACGAAGGATCCCGAGGGGCGAGACGGCGTCCAGTCAGTCCCCAGACGGCCGGTGGACCAGGGCGAAGGCCTGTCGGGCGATCTCCAGTTCCTCGTCGGTGGGCACCACGGCGACCGCCACCCGGGCGTACGCGGGTGAGATGATCCGGGCCTCGCCGGAGCGCACCGAGTTCAGCTCGGGGTCGACCGCGATGCCCAGTTCGTCCAGCCCGGCGGTGGCCGCCGCGCGTACCGGCGCCGCGTTCTCCCCGACGCCCGCGGTGAACGCGATCGCGTCCACCCGGCCGAGCACGGCGTAGTAGCCGCCGATGTACTTGCGCAGCCGGTGGATGTACGCGTCGAAGGCGAGCTTCGCGTCGGCGTCCCCGGCCTCGGCCCGGCGCATGATCTCGCGCATGTCGTTGTCGCCGCACAGGCCGCGCAGACCGCTGCGGCGGTTGAGCAGGTCGTCGATCTCGTCGATCGACAGCCCGCCCACCCGGTGCAGGTGGAACACCACACCGGCGTCGATGTCGCCCGAACGGGTGCCCATGACCAGGCCCTCCAGCGGGGTCAGGCCCATCGAGGTGTCCAGGCAGCGACCGCCGGCGACCGCCGAGGCGGAGGCACCGTTGCCCAGGTGCAGCACGATCACGTTCACCTCGGCCGGGTCCTTGCCGAGCAGCCGGGCGGTGGCCCGCGAGACGTACTGGTGCGAGGTGCCGTGGAAGCCGTAGCGGCGCACCCGGTGCTCGTCGGCCACGGCCTTGTCGATCGCGTACCGGGCCGAGAACTCGGGCATCGAGGCGTGGAAGGCGGTGTCGAAGACGGCCACCTGGGGGAGGTCCGGGCGCAGCGCGCGGGCCACCTCGATGCCGGTGATGTTGGCCGGGTTGTGCAGCGGCGCGACCGGGATCAGCCGGCGGATCTCCTTGAGCACGTCGTCGGTGACCACGGTCGGCTCGGTGAACCGCTTGCCGCCGTGCACCACCCGGTGGCCGATCGCGGCCAGCTCGGGGGAGTCCAGCCCGAGGCCGTCGGCGGCCAGCTCCTCGGCGACGGCCTTCAGGGCGGCGGAGTGGTCCGGGAAGAGCTGCGGCAGCTCGCGCGGCCCGCCCGCGTGCGGGGTGTGCACCAGCCGCCCGCCGGGCTCGCCGATCCGCTCCACCAGGCCGGAGGCCAGCCGGGCACCGTCCAGCATGTCGATCAGCTGGTACTTCACCGACGACGAGCCGGCGTTCAGCACGAGAACGCGCGTTCCATCGCTCATGCCTGCGACTCCTTGTCGTCCTGGGCCTGGATGGCGGTGATCGCGACGGTGTTGACGATGTCCTGGACCAGCGCGCCGCGCGAGAGGTCGTTGACGGGCTTGCGCAGGCCCTGGAGGACGGGGCCGACCGCCACCGCGCCCGCCGAGCGCTGGACCGCCTTGTAGGTGTTGTTGCCGGTGTTGAGGTCCGGGAAGATCAGCACGGTCGCCCGGCCCGCCACCGCGGAGCCCGGCAGCTTGGTGGCCGCGACGTGGGCGTCCACCGCCGCGTCGTACTGGATCGGGCCCTCGACCAGGATGTCCGGCCGCAGCTCGCGGACCAGCTCGGTGGCCTTGCGGACCTTGTCGACGTCCGCGCCGGAGCCGGAGGTGCCGGTCGAGTACGAGAGCATCGCGACCCGCGGCTCCACCCCGAACTGGGCGGCGGTGGCGGCGGACTGGATCGCGATGTCGGCCAGCTGCTGGGCGTCCGGGTCGGGGTTGACCGCGCAGTCGCCGTACACCAGCACCTTGTCGGCCAGGCACATGAAGAAGACGCTCGACACGATGGCCGCGCCCGGCGAGGTCTTGATCACCTCGAAGGCGGGCCGGATGGTCGCGGCGGTGGAGTGCACCGCGCCGGAGACCATGCCGTCCGCGATGCCCTCCTGGACCATCAGGGTGCCGAAGTACGAGACGTCGGTGACCACGTCCAGCGCCAGCTCGACGGTCATCCCCTTGTGGGCGCGCAGCCGGGCGTACAGCTCGGCGAACTGGCGGCGCAGCGGGCTGGTGGTCGGGTCGACGATCCGGACCTGGGCGCGGTCGCCGCCCGGCTGTTCCTGCGGGAGGTCGATGCCGAGGCCCGCGGCCTTGCGGCGCACCGCGTCGGCCTCGCCGAGCAGGGTGAGGTCGCAGATGTTGCGGCGCAGCAGGATCTCGGCCGCGCGCAGCACCCGCTCCTCGGTGCCCTCCGGCAGGACGACGTGCCGCCGGCTTGCCCGGGCCCGCTCCAGCAGCGCGTGCTCGAACATCATCGGGGTGACGCGTTCGGACCGGCCGACCTCGATCAGGTTGGTCAACTCGGCCGTGTCGACATGCAGTTCGAACAGTCCGAGGGCGATCTCGGCCTTCCGCGGACTGGCCGCGGTGAGCTTGCCCTCCAGGTGGGTGAGGGTCGCGGCGGTCGGCCAGCTGCCCTCCGGGACGACCGCGACCGGGGTGCCGGGGGCGAGCCGGGCGGCCAGCGCCATCACGTTCGGGCCGGGGTGCTGGCCGAGCGTCAGCAGCACGCCGGCGATCGGCGGGGCGCCGGCGGCGTGCGCGGCCAGCGAGCCGATCACCAGGTCGGCGCGGTCCCCGGGGGTGACGACCAGGGCGCCCTCGGTCAGGGCGTCCAGGAAGGTGGGCAGCATGGCGCCGCCGAAGACGAAGCCGCGGACGTCCCGGGCCAGGCCGGCGGCGTCCCCGAGCAGGACCTCGGCGCCGGTCGTCTCGACCAGTTGGGCGACGGTCGGCGCGGCCAGCGCCGGCTCCTCCGGGATGACGTAGGCGGGGATCGGCAGCTTCTCGGTGAGCTTGCGCTGGATCCGCTGCTTGGCGCCCGGGGCGACCCGGTTGGCGATCATCGCCAGGGTCTCGCAGCCCAGGTCGGTGAACGCCCGGTGGGCGTTGCGGACCTCGGCGATGACGGCCTCCGGGTCCTCGGCGTGCCCGCCGACCACCGGCAGCACGGCGGCGCCGAACTCGTTGGCCAGCCGGGCGTTGAAGGCCAGCTCGTCCGGGATGTTGGTGTCGGCGAAGTCGGTGCCGAGGACCAGCACCGCCTGGCAGCGCCGCTCCAGCGCGCGGAAGCGGTCGACCAGGGTGGAGACCAGCTCGTCCTGCCCCTGGGCGGCCTGCAGCGCGGCGGCCTCCTCGTAGCTGAGCCCGTACAGCTCGGAACTCGGCAGGTCGATCCGGTACCGGCCGCGCAGCAGTTCCACCACGTGGTCCGAGCCCGGCTCGCCCCCGGCCCGGCGGCCGGCAGGTGCTCCCGCGTGCGCGTGCACCAGCGGCCGGAACACCCCGACCCGGTCCACCTGGCGGGTGAGCAGTTCCATGACCCCGAGTTCGACCGCCTGCCGGCCGTCCCCCCGGTCGATACCGGTCACGTACACGCTGCGCGCCACGTGGGTGTCTCCGTCCCGTCGTCTCGGAATATGGCCATATCGACCATACCTTCGCACCACGAACGGGCGTCCGCGAGCAGAGCGGCCCGGCGGGGGCAAGGGCTGAACGTCCCGGGCTCGGGGTTTGCGCCGCGGCCCGCCCTTGATGTACCTACATAATGTAGTTACATTGGAAGGCATGGAGACCATGGGACTGCGTGAGCTCAACCAGAACCCGTCCAAGGCGGTCGCGCGGGTCCGGGCCGGCGCGACGATCGTCGTCACCGACCGCGGGCGGCCCGTGCTGAGGCTGGTGCCGGAGGAACCCCCGGCGACGACCCTCGAACGTATGATCGCGGCCGGCGAGGTCACCCCGCCCGCCGAGGAGGGCATGCCCGAGCTGGCCCTCGACCTGCTGCCGGACATCGGCAGCCTCTCGGACCTGCTGGTGGAAGACCGCGAACGGGAGCGGAACCGTTGATCTACCTCGACTCCTGCGCGCTGCTGAAGTTCATCAAGCCGGAGCCGGAGACGGCCGCACTGCGGGCGTGGCGGCAGGCGCTGCCCGCCGGGACCGAGCTGATCACCAGCGCGCTGGCCCGGCTGGAGATCACCCGCACCCTGCTCCGCGCGGGCCTGGCCCACCAGCAGGTCCCCTACTACGTGGACCAGGCGCTCCGGGGCAGCCACCAGGTCGACCTCAGCAGCGCGGTGCTCGCCCGGGCGCTCTCCTACCGCACTCCGAGCCTCGGCTCGCTGGACGCGTTGCACCTGGCCAGCGCGGACCCGTTCCGCACGGAGCTGACCGAGTTCATCACCTACGACCGCGAGCTGGGCAGGGCCGCGGAGGATCTCGGCTTCCCGGTGTCGGCACCGAGCTGAGGGCCTGCCCGGCCGGGCAGGCCCTCAGATGCTCAGGCCCTCAGACACTCAGGTGCTCAGGCCCTCAGCGGGCCGGGCGGAGCCAGAGGGTGGCGAGCGGTGGGAGGACCAGTTCGGCGGAGCGGGGCTGGTCGTGCCAGGGGGTCGGTTCGGCCTTGACCGGGTGGGAGTTGCCGATGCCGCCGCCGCCGTAGGCCTCGGCGTCGGTGTTGAGCAGTTCCTCCCACAGCTGGTCGCGGCCGTCCAGGTCGGGCAGGCCGACCCGGTGGCCGTGCCGGACGACGGGGGAGAAGTTGCAGACCGCGACCAGCGGCGAGCCGTCGGCCGCGTACCGGACGAAGGAGAGCAGGTTGTCCTCGGCGGCGCCGCCGTCGAGCCAGCGGAAGCCGTCCGGGGTGGTGTCCCGTTCCCATAGGGCGGGGGTGTCCAGGTAGTGCCGGTTGAGGTCGCGGACCAGCCGGCGGACGCCGTGGTGGTCCTGGTGGGCGGGCCACTGCTCGTCGAGCACCCACCACTGCGGGCCCTGTTCGTGGTCCCATTCCGCGCCCTGGGCGAACTCCTGTCCCATGAAGAGCAGTTGCTTGCCCGGGTGGGACCACATGAAGCCCAGGTAGGCGCGGTGGTTGGCGCGCTGCTGCCACCAGTCGCCGGGCATCTTGGAGACCAGCGCCTGCTTGCCGTGCACCACCTCGTCGTGCGAGATCGGCAGGACGTAGTTCTCCGAGTAGGCGTACACCATCGAGAAGGTGATCTCGTTGTGGTGGAACTTGCGGTGCACCGGCTCCTTGGACATGTAGACCAGCGAGTCGTGCATCCAGCCCATGTTCCACTTGAGCCCGAAGCCGAGGCCGCCGGCGTCGGTGGGGCGGGTGACGCCGTCCCAGGCGGTGGACTCCTCGGCGATGGTGACCACGCCGGGGCAGCGCCGGTAGACGGTGGCGTTCATCTCCTGCAGGAACGCGGCCGCGTCCGGGTTCTCCCGGCCGCCGTGCTGGTTGGGCGTCCAGGCGCCGCCCTCGCGGGAGTAGTCGAGGTAGAGCATCGAGGCGACGGCGTCCACCCGCAGGCCGTCGATGTGGAACTCCTCGCACCAGTAGACCGCGTTGGCGACGAGGAAGTTGCGCACCTCCGTGCGGCCGTAGTCGAACTCCAGGGTTCCCCAGTCGGGGTGCTCGGCGCGCAGCGGGTCGGCCGGCTCGTACAGCGGCTCGCCGTCGAAGCGGGCGAGCGCGAAGGCGTCCTTGGGGAAGTGGGCGGGCACCCAGTCGACGATCACGCCGATGCCGTGCCGGTGCAGGGTGTCGACCAGGTGGCGGAAGTCGTCGGGGCTGCCGAGCCGGGCGGTGGGGGCGTAGTAGCCGGACACCTGGTAGCCCCAGGAGCCGCCGAAGGGGTGCTCCATGACCGGCATGAACTCCACGTGGGTGAAGTTCAACTCCTTGAGGTAGCGCGGCAGTTCCTCGGCGATGGCGCGGTAGCTGGTGAGGTCGGGCCGCCAGGAGGCCAGGTGCAGCTCGTAGACGGACATCGGCGCCCGGTGGTGCGCGGCGCGGGCCCGGCGGGCCATCCACTCGCCGTCCTGCCAGCGGTGGTCGGAGGAGGTGACCACCGAGGCGGTGGCGGGCGGGCACTGGGCGGCCCGGGCGAGCGGGTCGGCCTTGTCGAGCACCCAGCCCTGCCGGGTGTGGATCTCGTACTTGTACGCGGCGCCCTCGGCGAGGCCCGGGACGAAGAGCTCCCAGATGCCGGACGAGCCGAGCGAGCGCATCGGGTGCCCGGTGCCGTCCCAGTGGTTGAAGTCGCCGATCAGCCGGACGCCGACGGCGTTCGGCGCCCAGACCGCGAAGGCGGTGCCGGCGACGCCGTCGACGGTGCGCACGTGCGAGCCGAGGGCCCGCCACAGCTGCTCGTGCCGGCCTTCGGAGATCAGGTGCAGGTCGAGTTCGCCGAGGGTGGGCGGTGTGCGGTAGCCGTCGTGCTGGGCCAGCGGCTCGCCGCCGGGGTAGGTCACCAGCAGCCGGTAGTCCACGGTGTCGGCGCCGGCCACCAGCCCGGTGAACAACCCGCCCTGCTGATGGGTGAGTTCGGCCGGGCCCTGGGTGGTCTCGACGACCACCCGCTCGGCGAACGGGCGCAGCACCCGGATCGCGGTGCCGCCGTGCACCGGGTGCGCGCCGAGCAGGGCGTGCGGGTCGTGGTGCTGCCCGCCGACCAGCCGGTCCACCTCGGACGGCGGCAGCGGCGCCTCGGGCAGGCGCAGCGAGGCCGTGGGCGGAGCCGTGACCGGTGCGGACTCCGCGGCCGGCACGGGCTCGCCGGCCGGCGCGGACTCCTCGGCCGGGACGGGCTCGGGCCGGGGCGAGTCCGGGCCGGCCAGGAAGGTGGCCGGGACGGGGCGGGTGGTGCGGCCGGGCGGGTCGAGCGGCGTCACGGCTGGGTCCTCCTGCGACGGGGGGTGGGCTAACTCCAGGGCGGCGGAACCGGGGGTGCGGGTGGGGCAGGGGATGCGGGCAGGCCAGGGGGTGCGGGCGGGGCCGGGGCGGTCAGACGGTGAGGGCGAGCCGGTTGATCGCGGCGAGCGGGATCGGCAGCCAGCTCGGCCGGTGCCGGGCCTCGTACACGACCTCGTACACCGCCTTGTCGATCTCCAGGGCCCGCATCAGCTCCGGTGAGGCCGCCGGGTCGGCGCCGCCGCCGGCGGTGTAGCCGGCGCAGAAGGCGGTGCGGTTGCGCTGGGCCCAGGCGGCGGCGAGGTGGGCGAGTTCCGGGTCGACCGGGCCGCCGGCCAGCAGGTGGGCGGCCGCGTAGTCGAAGGAGCGGAGCATCGCGGCGACGTCGCGTAGCGCGGGCTGCGGTTCGCGGCGTTCGTTGACGGATTTGGCGGGTTCGCCCTCGAAGTCCAGCAGCACCCAGCCGTGCGGGGTGCGCATGGCCTGTCCGAGGTGCAGGTCGCCGTGGATGCGCTGGACGGGCAGGCCGTCGGGGTGGGCGTCGGCGAGTTGCTGGAAGGCGGTGCGCAGTGCGGCCCGGTAGCGCAGCAGGCCGGGGACGGCGGCGACGGCGCTGTCCAGCCGGTCGGCCATGGTGGTGGCGAGCCGGCTGGTCTGGGCGCGGTCGAGCCGGGCGACCGGCATCGAGCGGGCCAGGACCCGGTGGACTTCGGCGGTGGCCCGGCCGAGCCGGTGGGCCTCGATGGCGAAGTTGCCGGGGGAGGGGTCGCCCTTGAGTCGGCCGACCTGGTCGAGGGCGAGCTCCCAGCCGTCCTCGGCGTCCGGCAGGTAGCGCTGGAGCAGCCCGAGGGTGGCGGGTTCGGCGCGTTCCAGCCGGCTCTCGAACCAGGCGGCGACCCGGGGGATCCGGGTGGAGCCGGCCCGGGAGAGGGCGAGGGAGAGTTCGAGGTCGGGGTTGGTGCCGGGGTGGATGCGGCGGAACAGCTTGAGGATGTACGAGGTGCCGTAGATGACCGAGCTGTTGGACTGCTCGGCGGTGGAGGCGCGGCCGGGGAGGTTGGCGGGGAGCCCGGAGCCGGGGGTGCGGCGGAAGGACAGCGAGCCGAACCGGTCGCCGGTGGCGAGGTGTTCCAGCAGCCGCCCGGTGAGTTCGGGGTCGTGGACGGCGTCGTAGAGCGCCGCGCCGTCGTACGGGCCCTGGCTGAGCCGGCCGAGCACGGCGCTGGGCTCGATGTCCGCGTGCCCGTCCGAGCGGATGCCGAGCAGGAGTTGGTAGATGTCGCCGTGCGGGGCGCCGACCGTGGTGGCGTGCTCGACCCGCAGCAGCAGGTGCAGCAGGGCGGGGTCGCCGACCTGGAGCGGGGTTCCGACCATCGGGGTGAGGCCGGTGATGGGCCGTCCCTTTCCGGCGTACCACCGCTGGGTGGGGAGCCACTCGGCGATCAGCGGCAGCGCGGCCTGGACGAGTTCGCTGACCCCCAGGGCGGCTCTCCGGGCCCCGGTGCTCCGCGCGCCCGCCGGTGCGGCGGGGTCGGCGGGGGCATCCTGCTGCACATGGGCTTGAGAACGGGAGGTTTCGGACATGACTCCCTTTCCCCGGAAGCGGGCGGACTGCCCGACGGGTCTGGCCGGGTCCGTCAGTCTTCCGGATTTCGGCGGCGCGGCGGCGGCGGCACGCGAGCGGGGCTCAGGTGTCACGCCTTCGTGTGGGTGGCCGTTGGGCTGTTCTCCGTACGCGGCGGTGCAGAGAACTCCGGGGGCGCAGGGGTTCAACTCGCGCCCCCGGAGGGTCTGGTGGTGCTGTGTGGCAGGGTGTGGCGGATCGTTACTTCGAGCGCCTGGTCCCGCTCAGCCGCGGCGGCTGCCGGAGCTGGAACCAGTAGAAGCCGTGGCCGGCCAGCGTGAGCAGGTAGGGCCACTCGCCGATGGAGGGGAAGCGCACCCCGCCGATCAGCTCGACCGGGTACCGTCCGCCGTACTGCCGCAGGTCCAGCTCGGTCGGCTGCGCGAACCGCGAGAAGTTGTTCACGCACATGACCAGGTCCCCCTCGTGTTCGCGCACGAAGGCCAGCACGGCGGGGTTGCTGGAGGGCAGTTCGGTGTACGTGCCGAGGCCGAACGCCGGATTGAGCTTGCGGATCTCGATCATGCGACGCGTCCAGTGCAGCAGCGAGCTCGAACTGCTCTGCTGTGCCTCGACGTTGGTCACCTGGTAGCCGTACACCGGGTCCATGATGGGCGGCAGACTGAGCCTGCCCGGGTCGGCGGAGGAGAAACCCGCGTTGCGGTCCGGGGTCCACTGCATCGGCGTGCGCACGCCGTCCCGGTCGCCCAGCCAGATGTTGTCGCCCATGCCGATCTCGTCCCCGTAGTAGAGGACCGGCGAGCCGGGCAGCGAGAACAGCAGGGCGGTGAACAGCTCGATCTGGTTGCGGTCGTTCTCCAGCAGCGGGGCGAGCCGGCGGCGGATGCCCACGTTGGCGCGCATCCGGGGGTCCTTGGCGTACTCCGCGTACATGTAGTCGCGCTCCTCGTCGGTGACCATCTCCAGGGTCAGCTCGTCGTGGTTGCGCAGGAAGATGCCCCACTGGCAGCCGCCGGGGATCTGCGGGGTCTTGCTGAGGATCTCCGACACCGGGTAGCGGGACTCCCGCCGCACGGCCATGAAGATCCGGGGCATCACCGGGAAGTGGAAGGCCATGTGGCACTCGTCGCCGCCCGCGGTGAAGTCGCCGAAGTAGTCGACGACGTCCTCGGGCCACTGGTTGGCCTCGGCCAGCAGCACGGTGTCGGGGTAGTCGGCGTCGATCTCCTTGCGGACCCGCTGGAGGAACTCGTGGGTCTCCGGCAGGTTCTCGCAGTTGGTGCCCTCGCGGGCGAACAGGTACGGCACCGCGTCCAGCCGGAAGCCGTCGATGCCGAGGTCGAGCCAGAACCGCAGTCCGGCGATCATCTCCTGCTGGACGCGGGGGTTGTCGTAGTTGAGGTCCGGCTGGTGGGAGAAGAACCGGTGCCAGAAGTACTGCTTGCGGACCGGGTCGTAGGTCCAGTTGGAGGTCTCGGTGTCGACGAAGATGATCCGGGCGTCCGGGTACTGCTTGTCGTCGTCGGCCCACATGTAGAAGTCGCCGTACGGGCCGTCCGGGTCCGTCCGGGAGGCCTGGAACCACGGGTGCTGGTCGCTGGTGTGGTTCATGACGAAGTCGATGATCACGCGCATGCCGCGGGCGTGCGCGGCGTCGACGAACTCCATGAAGTCGGCGAGGTCGCCGAACTCCGGCAGCACCGACTTGTAGTCGGCCACGTCGTACCCGCCGTCGCGCAGCGGCGAGGCGAAGAACGGCGGGAGCCAGAGGCAGTCGACCCCGAGCCACTGCAGGTAGTCGAGTTTGGTGGTGAGCCCCTTCAGGTCCCCGACCCCGTCGCCGTTGCTGTCCTGGAAGGACCGCACCAGCACCTCGTAGAAGACCGCACGCTTGAACCACTCCGGGTCCAGGTTCTTCTTCGAGGTCTCCGGGAAGGTGTCGGGGACGGGCTCGTTCACAGTCACGCTGGGTTCCTCCGAACCGTGAGGAGGTGAGCCGGCTCGGCTGAGGGATCGAGCCGGACGTAGTTGTGCCGGCCCCAGGTGTAGACGGCGCCGGTGAGCTCGTCGTGCACCGCGTACGGGCCGTCGCCGTCGAGGGTGACGGTGGCCTCCTGGACGTGGTGCGGGTCGAGGTTGACCACGGTGACGACCTGGTCGGTGAGGCCCTCGGGGGTGGTCGCGGTCTTGGAGTAGGCGAGCACCTGGTCGTTGTCCGTGGGGTGGAAGCGCAGGTTGCGCAGCTGCTGGAGGGCCGGGTGGCGCCGGCGCAGCCGGTTCAGCACGGTGAGCAGCGGGGCGAGGGAGTCGGTGCGGGTCCAGTCGCGCGGGCGCAGCTCGTACTTCTCCGAGTGCAGGTACTCCTCGGAGCCGGGGTGGGCCGGCTCGTCCTCGTACAGCTCGAAGCCGGCGTAGACGCCGTAGCTGGGGGCGAGGGTGGCGGCGAGCACGGCGCGGATCGCGAATGCGGCGCGGCCGCCGTGCTGGAGGTAGCCGTGCAGGATGTCCGGGGTGTTGGCGAAGAAGTTGGGCCGCATGTAGGCGGCGGCGTCACCGGTGAGTTCGGTGAGGTACTCGGTGAGTTCCGGCTTGGTGGTGCGCCAGGTGAAGTACGTGTACGACTGGTGGAAACCGATCTTCCCCAGGGTGTGCATCATCGCGGGCCGGGTGAAGGCCTCCGCCAGGAAGACGACGTCCGGGTCGGTGCGGGCGATGTCGGCGAGCACCTTCTCCCAGAACGCCACCGGTTTGGTGTGCGGGTTGTCGACCCGGAAGATCCGAACGCCGTGGGACATCCAGAACCGGAGGATCCGGATGGTTTCCTTGACGATTCCTTCCATGTCCTGGTCGAAGTTGATCGGATAGATGTCCTGGTACTTCTTCGGCGGGTTCTCGGCGTACGCGATGGTGCCGTCCCCGCGGTGGCTGAACCATTCCGGGTGCTTGTTCACCCACGGGTGGTCGGGGGAGCACTGGAGGGCGAAGTCCAGCGCCACCTCCAGGTGCAGGGCCTCGGCCTCGGCGACGAAGTGGTCGAAGTCCTCGATCGTGCCGAGGTCGGGGTGGACGGCGTCGTGGCCGCCCTCGGGGGAGCCGATCGCCCAGGGCGAGCCGACGTCGTGCGGACCGGCCGTCAGGGCGTTGTCCGGCCCCTTGCGGAAGGCTCGTCCGATCGGGTGCACCGGCGGCAGGTAGACCACGTCGAAGCCCATCGCGGCGACGGCCGGCAGCCGCTCGGCGGCGGTGCGCAGGGTGCCCGAACGCGGCGGCTCGACGCCGCCCGGATCCACCACCGCGCCCTCCGAGCGGGGGAAGAACTCGTACCAGGAGCCGTACAGCGCGCGCTCGCGGTCCACCTGGAGCGGCAGCGGGCGGGAGGCGCTGAGCAGTTCGCGCAGCGGGTACCGGGCCAGCAGGTCCAGCACCTCGGGGGCGAGTGCGGCGGCCAGCCGGGACAGCGGCGGCAGGCCGGGGTCGCGCAGTGCGTCGGCGGCGGCCAGCACGTGCGCGCGGCCCTCCTTCTTCGGCACGCCGACCGCGGCCTGCTCCAGCAGCCGGGCGCCGTCCTCCAGGACCAGCGCGGTGTCGATCCCGGCGGGCAGCTTCACGGCGGCGGTCCGGCGCCAGGTGGCGACCGGGTCGCTCCACGCCTCGACCAGGTACGACCAGCGGCCGGACGCGGTCGGGGTGACGTGCGCGCCCCAGCGGTCGGTGCCCTCGGCCAGCTCGCGCATCGGCGTCCACGGGCCGCCGCGGCCGCGCGGGTCGCGCAGCACCACGTTGGCGTTGACGGCGTCGTGGCCCTCGCGGAACACGGTCGCGGTGACCAGGAAGGTCTCGCCGACGACGGCCTTGGCCGGGCGGCGGCCGGAGTCGACGAGGGGGCTGACGTCCAGGACGGGGATGCGGCCGATCACGGTGTCGCTCTCTGTCGTCTTGCGGGCGGCGGGCTTGCGGGCGGAGGCCTTGCGCGGCGCGGCGCCGGAGGTGCCCTCGGCGGTGGTCCCGGCGGTCCCGGCGGCGTCGGCGGTGGCCTTCGCGGTGGCGGCGGCGCGGCGCGTGGTGGTGGTGCGCCTGCGCGGTGCCGCGGTCCGGCCCTCCTCGGCCCCGGGTTGTCGGGCCGCTTCGGCCGGCTCGGTGCGGACCGCCCCGGCGGCCCGCGGCGCCGGCATCGCCGGATCCGTCCGAGTGTCAGAATCCATCCGTCCGGCGGATTCCGCGACCGCTGCGTCGTGGCTGTCGGCCACCGGTGTGGACTGGTCCCGCGTGTCGCCGTGCATGTCAAACTCCTGCCCGAGATCGGCGGCAGCTCCCGCGGGCCGGGGATGGGCCAGGGGAGTACCGGGAGGACTGCTGGGTGGGGAGGACGTGCGACCGGAAGCCTGCCCGCGCCGCCGTCCCCGGCAACCTGCCCGGCGCCCGCCGAGCCCTCGACGGGAGCCCTGGAGCCGCGCGCGTCCCGGCGCGCGCCTCCAGGGGCACGCCCCTGGGCGACCCGGTCGACCCGTGAACGAGCAGGCCGAGTACGAGGACACGCGTCGGTGCGAGGTGAGCGCCGAATGGGCTAAGAAGAAGGGGAACGATCAACGCGAAAAGGATTCGGACGTGCTGCTTCAAGGCGGACGCCACCCGCCGCCGCACTCCCCGCAGCATCAACGACCTTGAGTCATCCTCGCACCGGGGACAAGACTTTTGCAGCGGTACGACAGTAGTTTCGGGCTTTGTCCTGAGCGGATGAGTCATCGGAAATGGACCTGTTCCGCAGTGTTCATGCATTGGTAGCGCAGGACCCCGGAAATGTGCGCCGCGCGCGCCCCCCGTGCAGACCAATGCGCCGAATGCGATCTCATCAATAGGCCGAACGGATGCCCAATAGCCCACTTGACGCACTGTCATGACGGACATCGCGGCTACGCTTCACGCCGTGAAGGCAATCCGCAGATTCACCGTCCGCACCGTCCTGCCCGAACAACTCCAGCCGCTGCACGAGCTGGCCCTCAACCTGCGCTGGTCCTGGCACCCCGAGACCAGGGACCTCTTCCGGTCCGTGGACCCGGAGGTCTGGGCCGCGACCGGCGAGGACCCGGTGCGGCTGCTCGGGGAGGTCCCGGCCGCCCGGCTCGCCGCCCTCGCCGCCGACCGGCGGTTCCTGCGCAGACTCGGCGACCTCGCCGACGACCTGCGCGAGTACCTCAGCGGCCCGCGCTGGTACCAGGCCCAGCAGGAGGCCGGCACCACCCCGCCGCCCGCCGCCATCGCCTACTTCTCCCCCGAGTACGGCATCGCCGCCGCGCTGCCGCAGTACTCCGGCGGGCTCGGCATCCTGGCCGGCGACCACCTCAAGGCCGCCAGCGACCTAGGCGTCCCGATCATCGGCGTCGGCCTGTTCTACCGGCACGGCTACTTCCGGCAGTCCCTCAACCGGGACGGCTGGCAGCAGGAGCGCTACCCGCTGCTCGACCCGGACGAACTCGCGGTCAGCCTGCTCCGGGAGGACGACGGCACCCCCGGCCGGGTCGACCTCGCCCTGCCAGGCGGCCGCACCCTGGCCGCGCACATCTGGAAGGCCCAGGTCGGACGGGTCCCGCTGCTGCTCCTCGACTCCGACATCGAGGCCAACTCGCCCGCCGAGCGCGACGTCACCGACCGGCTCTACGGCGGCGGCAGCGAGCACCGGCTGCTCCAGGAGATGCTGCTCGGCATCGGCGGCGTCCGCGCCGTCCGCGCCTACTGCCGGCTCACCGGGCACCCCGCCCCCGAGGTGTTCCACACCAACGAGGGCCACGCGGGCTTCCTCGGCGTCGAACGGATCCGCGAGCTGGTCGCCACCGGCTCACCCGGCCCCGACAGCGTCGGCCTGGACTTCGCCGCCGCCCTGGAGTCCGTCCGGGCCGGCACCCTGTTCACCACCCACACGCCCGTCCCGGCCGGCATCGACCGCTTCGACCGCGAGCTGGTCGCCCGCCACTTCAGCGGCGACGCCGCCCTGCCGGGCGTCCCGGTCGAACCGGTGCTCGCGCTCGGCGCCGAGACCTGGCCCGGCGGGGACCCGAAGCTCTTCAACATGGCCGCCATGGGCCTGCGGCTCGCCCAGCGCGCCAACGGGGTCTCCACCCTGCACGGCGAGGTCAGCCGCTCCATGTTCAACGGGCTCTGGCCCGGCTTCGACGCCACCGAGGTGCCGATCACCTCCGTCACCAACGGCGTCCACGCCGCCACCTGGATCGACCCGGCGGTCGTGCGGCTTGGCGCCGCCGAGATCGGCGCCGACCGCGCCGAGGACGCCATGACCACCGGCGACGCCAAGCGCTGGACCGGCCTGGAGCGGATCGGCAACACCGAGATCTGGGACCTGCGCCGCAGCCTGCGCGCCCAGCTGGTCGACGAGGCCCGCCGCCGGCTGCGCGACTCCTGGCGCCAGCGCGGCGCCGGCGAGGCCGAACTCGGCTGGGTCTCCTCGGTGCTCGACCCCGACGTGCTCACCATCGGCTTCGCCCGCCGGGTGCCCTCGTACAAGCGGCTCACCCTGATGCTGCGCGACCCGGACCGGCTGCGCGCCCTGCTGCTGCACCCCGTCCGGCCGGTGCAGATCGTGGTCGCCGGCAAGGCCCACCCGGCCGACGACGGCGGCAAGCGGCTGATCCAGCAGATGGTCGCCTTCGCCGACGACCCGGCCGTCCGGCACCGGATCGTCTTCCTGCCGGACTACGACATGGCGATGGCCCGGCACCTCTACCCGGGCTGCGACGTCTGGCTGAACAACCCGCTGCGCCCGCTGGAGGCCTGCGGCACCTCCGGGATGAAGGCCGCGCTCAACGGCTGCCTCAACCTGTCCGTCCTGGACGGCTGGTGGGACGAGTGGTACGACGGCCAGAACGGCTGGGCGATCCCCACCGCCGACGAGACCGGCGGCGTGCTCGACCCGGAGAGCAGCGAGGCCGAGCGCCGCGACGACATCGAGGCCGCCGCGCTGTACGACCTGATCGAGGACCAGGTCGCCGGCCGGTTCTACGACCGGGGTACGGACGGGCTGCCGCACCGCTGGATCGCCATGGTCCGGCACACCCTCGTCACCCTCGGCCCCAAGGTGCTGGCCGGGCGGATGGTCCGCGAGTACGTCGAACGGCTGTACACCCCGGCGGCGCTGGCCCAGCGGGAGCTGTCGGCGGCGGAGCACCACGGCGCCCTGGAGCTGGCGGCCTGGAAGGCGAAGGTCCGGGAGGCCTGGCCGGCCGTCCGGGTCGAGCACGTCGAGGCGGACTGTCCGGACGAGGCGCAGGAACTGGGCAGCTCGCTGGCGCTGCGGGTGCAGGTCGCGCTCGGGGCGCTGGAGCCGGGCGACGTCGAGGTGCAGGCGGTGTCCGGCCGGGTGGACGAGACGGACGGCATCTCGGACGGCTGCGTGCTCGCCCTCAAGCCGGTCGGCGGGTCCGACCTGGACGGCCGGACCCGCTACGAGGGCTCGCTGGAGCTGGGCCGGACCGGTCCGTTCGGCTACACCGTCCGGGTGCTGCCGGCCCACCCCCGGCTGGCCTCCCCGGCGGAGCTGGGGCTGGTGGCCCTGCCCGCCGAGTCGTCGGGGATGGACGCGGGGGTGCTGAGGTGAGGCCCCGCTGCGGGGAGCGCCGACCCTAGGACCTAGACCAGGCTGTCCCGCCAGGCCTGGTGGAGTGCGGCGAAGCGGCCGGATCCGTCGATCAGCTCCTGCGGGGAGCCGTCCTCGACGATCCGGCCCTGGTCCATCACCAGGACGCGGTCGGCGATCTCCACGGTGGAGAGCCGGTGCGCGATGATCACCGCCGTCCGGCCGGCCAGCACCGTGCGCATGGCCCGCTGGACGGCCTGCTCGCCGGGGACGTCCAGCGAGCTGGTCGCCTCGTCGAGGATCAGCACCGCCGGGTCGGCGAGCAGGGCGCGGGCGAAGGCGACCAACTGGCGCTGCCCGGCGGAGATCCGGCCGCCGCGCTTGCGCACGTCGGTGTCGAAGCCGTCCGGGAGTGCGGCGATGAACTCGTACGCGCCGATGTCCCGGGCGGCCTGCTCGACCTCCTCGCGGCCGGCGCCGGGGCGGCCGATCGCGATGTTCTCGGCGACGGTGCCGGAGAACAGGAAGGACTCCTGGGTCACCATCACCACGCCGCGCCGCAGCTCGGGGGTGGCGAGGTCGCGCAGGTCCACGCCGTCCAGCCGGATCCGGCCGTCGGTCGGGTCGTAGAAGCGGGCCAGCAGCTTGGCGACCGTCGACTTGCCGGCGCCGGTCGCGCCGACCACCGCCACCGTCTGCCCGGCCGGGATCACCAGGTCGAACGGCGGCAGCACCTGCTTGCCGGTGCGGTAGGCGAAACGGGTCTCCTCGAAGCGGACCTCGCGCCCCTTGCCGACGGCCTGCGGCAGTTCGGCGGGCGCGGCCGGCTCGGCGACGGTCGGCTCGTGGGCGAGCAGGCCGGCGATCTTCTCCAGCGCGGCGGCGGCCGACTGGTAGCTGTTCAGGAACATCGCCAGCTGGTCGATCGGGTCGTAGAGCCGGCGCAGGTAGAGCACGAAGGCGGTGAGCACGCCCAGTTCGACCGTGCCGTCGGCGACCAGGTAGGCGCCGAGCAGCACCACGCCGGTGGTCCACAGGTTGGCGGTGACGCGGGAGAGGCCGACGTAGCGGGCGATCTCCAACAGGCCGTCCGCCGTCGCGGTGGCGGACTGCCGGTTGACCAGGCCGAAGGCCTCGTCGTTGGCCTTCTCCCGGCGGAAGGCCTGCACCGGGCGGATGCCGTTCATGGTCTCGGTGAAGCGGACGATCAGCGAGGCGGCCGAGGTGCGGGAGCGGCGGTAGACCCGGCGCGAGCGGCTGCGGAAGGAGCGGGCGATCAGCGCCAGCGGCAGGATCGACGCCAGCGAGACCAGGCCGAGCCGCCAGTCCAGCACCAGCAGCAGCACCGAGATGTAGCAGACCGACAGGAGGACGGTCAGCAGCTCCTGGAGGCCCTCGGAGAGCAGCTCGCGCAGCGCGTCCACGTCGCTGGTGGCGCGGGAGATGATCCGGCCCGAGGTGTAGCGCTCGTGGAAGTCCAGGCTCAGCCGCTGGGCGTGCCGGAAGATCCGGCCGCGCAGCTCCAGCAGGATGTCCTGGTTGACCCGGGCGCTGATCTTGATGAACGCCCACTGCAGCAGCAGGCTGAGCAGCGCGCAGCCCAGGTAGGCGCAGACCACCGCGATCAGCGGGCCGCTGTCGCTCTCGCGCAGCGCCGGGATGCCGCGGTCCATCGCGATGGCGACCAGCAGCGGGCCGGACTGCAGGGCCGCCTGCTGGATGAGGATCACCAGCATCGCGACGCCGATCCGGGCCCGGTGCGGGCCGAGTAGCGAGCGCAGCAGCGCCCGGGGCGCGCCGGGCGGGACGGGGATGTCCTCCTCGTCGGCCGGGGGCGGCGGCGGAAGCTGTTCCTCGACCGGTTCGGCGGTCTCCCGTTCGGCGGGGCCGGCGGGCGAGATGGTGGTGGTCATCGGGTGGTGCCCCCCTCGGAGACCAGTGCGGCCTCGGGCATCGGGGCGGACTCGCCCGACATCAGTTCGCGGTAGTGCGCGCAGTCGCGCAGCAGGTCCTGGTGGGTGCCGACGGCCTCGATCCGGCCGTCGGAGAGCACCGCGACCCGGTCGGCGAGCAGCACGGTGCTCGGGCGGTGGGCGACCACCAGGGCGGTGGTGGCGCCGAGGACCTGGCGCAGCGCCCGTTCGACCAGGGCCTCGGTGTGCACGTCGAGGGCGGAGAGCGGGTCGTCCAGCACCAGGAAGGCCGGGTCACCGACCACCGCACGGGCCAGGGCGAGGCGCTGGCGCTGGCCGCCGGACAGGCTCAGGCCCTGCTCGCCGACCTCGGTGTCCACGCCGTCCGGGAGCTTCTCCACGAAGGAGGCCTGGGCGGTGGCCAGGGCGGCGCGCAGCTGCCGGTCGTCCGCGCCCGGGGCGCCCATCAGGACGTTCTCCCGGACGGTGGCGGAGAACAGGGTGGGCTCCTCGAAGGCGACCGCGACCAGCTCGCGCAGCCGTTCCCGGGGGAGGTCGCGGATGTCCCGGCCGTCCAGGGTGATGGTGCCGGCCGTGGCCTCGTACAGGCGGGGGAGCAGTGCGGTGAGCGTGGTCTTGCCGCTGCCGGTGGCGCCGACCAGGGCCATCGTCTCGCCGCTGCGGATGTGCAGGTCGATGCCGGCCAGCAGGTCGGGGGTGTCGTCGGGGGCGTCGGGGTAGCGGAAGCGGACGCCGGTGAAGCGGATGCCGTCGGGGGTGGCGCCCAGGCCGTCGGCGGTGCCCGGGTCGGCGGTCTCGGGCTCGTCCAGCACCTCGAAGAAGCGGTCGGCGGCGGTGGCGGCCTCGTTGGCGTAGGCGAGCAGCCAGCCCAGGGACTCGACCGGCCAGCGCAGCGCCAGCGCGGTGGAGAGGAAGGCGACCAGGGTGCCGGCGCTCAGCTCGTCGTGGGCGACCAGGTAGGCGCCGGCGGCGAGGGCGCAGCCGAGGGCGATCTCGGGCAGGCCGACGATGACCGCCCAGAGGTTGGCGAGCAGCCCGGCCTTGCGCAGTTCGGTGCGGCGCAGGTCGTGGGCCTGGGCGCGGAAGCGCTCGGCCATCGAGCGGTGGCGGCCGAAGGCCTTGAGGATGCGGATGCCGAGGACGGACTCCTCGATGACGGTGGCGAGGTCGCCGTTCTGGTCCTGGGCGCGGCGGGAGGCGCCGGAGTAGCCCGCCTCGAACCGCCGGGTGAGCACGAACAGCGGGACGGCGGGCAGCAGGATGATCAGGGCGAGCCGCCAGTCCTGGGTGAACATCACCGCCGTGCCGGCGAGGAACATCACCGAGTTGACGATCAGGAAGACCAGCGGGAAGGCCAGAAACAGCCGCATGGTGTACATGTCGGCGGTGGCCCGGGAGAGCAGCTGGCCGGATCCCCAGCGCTCGTGGAAGGAGATCGGCAGCCGCTGGAGCTTGGCGAAGAGGTCGCCGCGCATGGCCGTCTCCAGCCCGGCCAGCGGGCGGGCCAGGACCACCCGGCGGGTGTAGAACAGCGCGGCCTCGACCAGTCCGAGGACCAGCAGCAGGCCGATCAGCGGCCAGAGCCCGCTCAGGTCGTGTTCGGCGAGCGGGCCGTCGACGATCCGGCCGAGGACCAGCGGGACGCCGAGGACGCTCAGCATGGCGACCAGGGCGGCGGCCACCGAGGTGGCCAACCGGCGGCGGACGGCTCGGGCGTAGGGCCACAGGCGCAGGAGGGAGCGGACCGTGGAGCGGTGCCCGGTCGCGGTGTCGTCGTCTTGTCGGTTCTCGGCCATCGTCGTGAGGGTAGGACGAGGTCGCGTCATTTCTCATCAGGTTTTTCACCCCTGACAGAACGCTTCGGCGAGAACCGGCCACCTGTACGGGTGGGGCGCGGGTGAAAAGCGGGGCGCGTGGGGCCGGCCGCAGGGGCCGGAGTGCGCCGCACGTGCGGCCGACACCGCTCAGGTCGTGGCGGCGGGCGCGCGCAGCAGCCGCAGCGAGCGCCCGGCCAGCAGCGTCGCGCCCTGCGGACAGGGCTCGCCGCCGCCCTCGACGGCGGTGTCGACCACCGTCTCGTACGCCTCCTCCGGCGCGGCCCAGGGCTCGCCGGGGAGGGTGAACAGCACGGGTTCGTGGCCGGCGTTGAGCAGCAGCAGGAAGCTGTCGTCCAGCGTCGGCCGCCCGGCCTCGTCCCGTTCGGACATCGCGGTGCCGGACAGCAGCATGCCCAGGCAGGCGGTCGGGGCGAACCAGTCGGCCTCGGTCATCTCCTTGCCCAGCGGCGTGAACCAGGCGAGGTCCGGCTGGCCGCCCGGGGCGGCGGCCCGGCCGGAGAAGAACGCCCGCTGCCGCAGCACCGGGTGGGCCCGGCGCAGCCGGATCAGCCGGGCGGTCAGCTCGCACAGCCCGCGCCAGCGGGGATCCGCCAGGAGCGACCAGTCCAGCCAGCCGAGTTCGTTGTCCTGGCAGTAGGCGTTGTTGTTGCCGCCCTGGGTGCGGCCCAGCTCGTCCCCGGCGGTGAGCATCGGGACGCCGGTGGAGAGCAGCAGTGTGGCCAGCAGGTTGCGCAGTTGGCGCAGCCGCAGGGCGTTCACCTCCGGGTCGGTGGTCTCGCCCTCGACGCCGTGGTTCCAGGACCGGTTGTCGTCGGTGCCGTCCCGGTTGGCCTCGCCGTTGGCCTCGTTGTGCTTGCGGTCGTAGCTGACCAGGTCGCGCAGCGTGAAACCGTCGTGCGCGGTCACGTAGTTGACGGAGGCGTACGGGCGGCGGCCGCCGCGCTGGTAGAGGTCGGAGGAGCCGGACAGCCGGTAGCCCAGCTCGCGCACGTCCGGGCGGGCGCCGCGCCAGAAGTCCCGCACGGTGTCCCGGTACTTGTCGTTCCACTCGGCCCACAGCGGCGGGAAGCCGCCGACCTGGTAGCCGCCCGGGCCGACGTCCCAGGGCTCGGCGATCAGCTTCACCCGGCTGAGCAGCGGATCCTGGGAGACGGCGGCGAGGAAGGGGTGGTCCATGTCCACCCCGTCGGTGCCGCGGGCGAGGGCGGCGGCGAGGTCGAAGCGGAAGCCGTCCACGCCCATCTCGGTGACCCAGTACCGCAGCGAGTCGGTGACCAGCCGGACCACCTGCGGGCGGCGGGTGTCCAGGGTGTTGCCGCAGCCGGTGAAGTCGGCGTAGCCGCGCGGGCGGTGCGGGGCCGGGCGGTAGTAGGCGGTGTTGTCGATGCCGCGCAGCGAGAGCATCGGGCCGAGTTCGGCGCCCTCCGCGGTGTGGTTGAACACCACGTCGAGGATCACCTCGATCCCGGCGGCGTGCAGGGCGCGGACCATCCGCTTGAACTCGCCGACCTGGCCGCCGCGCGAGCCGGCCGCCGAGTAGCCGGCGTGCGGGGCGAAGTAGCCGATCGTGTTGTAGCCCCAGTAGTTGACCAGGCCGCGCGACTGGAGGTGGTCCTCGCTGGCGTACTGGTGCACCGGCAGCAGCTCGACGGCGGTCACGCCGAGGCGGGTCAGGTGGGCGACGGCGGCCGGGTGGGCCAGGCCCGCGTAGGTGCCGCGGAGTTCCGGCGGGATGTCGGGGTGGCGCATGGTGAAGCCGCGCACGTGCAGTTCGTAGAGCACCGTCTCGGCCCACGGGGTCTTCGGGCGGTGGTCGTCGTACCAGTCGTCGTCATCGTGGACGACCACGGATCTGGGCACGTAGCGGGCCGAGTCGCGGTTGTCCCGGACGGTGTCGGCGACGTCCGCCTCCGGCCAGTTGCGGACGGCCGCGCAGACCGCGTCGTGGCTGGTGTAACAGCCGTCCACGGCACGGGCGTACGGGTCGAGCAGCAGCTTCGCCGGGTTCCAGCGGGCGCCGGTCCACGGATCCCACCGGCCGTGCACGCGGAAGCCGTACCGGGTGCCGGGGCGGACGCCGGGCAGGAAGCCGTGCCAGGTCTGGAAGTCCTGCTCGGTGAGGCGGTGCCGGCCCTCCCGGCCGTCCTCGTCGAACAGGCAGAGGTCGACCGCCTCGGCGCCGGCCGCCCAGAGTGCGAAGTTGGTGCCCTGGCGGCCCTGTTGGTCGGTCCGGAAGCGGGCGCCGAGCGGCTGCCAGCTGCCGGGCCACGGTGGCTCGGCGGTGTCCCCGCCGGGCGGCCGCACTCCGGCTTCCAGCTCCTGCCCTGACGCCATGGCCGCACCCTCCCTGGACGGGGTGTCCCGGACCCCGTTCACTTCCTCTTTCCCGGATTGCGCAGATCGGAAGCGGCTGAACGGGGGCTTACCGGCGGATGGCGGCCGATGGATGGGGGGATTTCGCGCGGCTGCGCGTGTCCCCGCCGCGATTGCCCTCGTTGTTCCCGGTATCGGGCGTTCCCGCTGCCGGACGTTCCTGGCACCGGGAGTTCCTGACATCGGGAGTTCCCGGCGTCGGGCGTCCCCGGTAGCGGAGGCTCCCGGTACCGGATCTTCCCGGTACCGGACGTGGACAGTGGGAGGCCCCGGAATGCGGCGCCGAGGACGGGTGTGGGCGCGGCGGGCGGCGGCGGTGGCCTGGGGCCTCGCCGTCCTGACGGGGTGCGGCGGCCCCCCGGCGGCCCCCGCGCAGGACGCCGCCGGGCCCGGGGCGCACACCCCGCCCCCGCCGCCGTCCCGGGCGGTCGTCACGGCGCTGCCCGCCGACGGCGCCCAGGACGTGCTGCCGGAGGGCCCGGTCCGGGTGACGGCGGCGCAGGGCCGGCTGGTCACCGTCCGGCTGGCCGACGCCAAGGGCACCGAGGTTCCCGGCACGATCGCCCCGGACGGCGCCGCCTGGACACCCGACGGCCCGTTGCCGCTGGGCACCGCGTACACCCTGGACGCCGTCGCCGAGGATGACCAGGGCCAACGGGCGGCCCAGCACTCGGCGTTCTCCACGATGGCCCGGGCGCACACCTTCGTCGCCTTCTTCACCCCGGAGGACGGCTCCACCGTCGGTGTCGGCATGCCGGTGTCGCTGCGCTTCAGCCGGCCGATCACCGACCGGGCGGCGGTGGAGAAGGCCGTCCAGGTGAGCGCCGACCCGCCCGTCCCGGTGGCCGCGCACTGGTTCGGCAACCAGCGGCTGGACGTCCGCCCGCAGCAGTACTGGGCGGCCGGCACCAAGGTGACGGTGGCGCTGCGGCTGAAGGACGTGCAGGGCGCGCCGGGCGAGTTCGGCACCCAGACCAAGGACCTGCACTTCACCGTCGGCCGGGCCCAGGTCTCCACCGTCGACCTGGACGCGCACACCCTGACCGTCCGGGCCGGGCAGGGCGGCAAGGTGGTGCGGGTGCTCAAGGTGTCCGGAGGCAGCCGTGACCACTCCACCTACCGGGGCGTCATGGTGGTGTCGGAGAAGTACAAGGTGACCCGGATGAACTCGCAGACCGTCGGGATGGGCGACGAGTACGACATCAAGGACGTGCCGCACGCGATGCGGCTGACCAACTCCGGCACCT
This sequence comes from Kitasatospora sp. NPDC059803, assembly GCF_042732255.1. NCBI lineage: Bacteria > Bacillati > Actinomycetota > Actinomycetes > Kitasatosporales > Streptomycetaceae > Kitasatospora > Kitasatospora sp. NPDC059803. The sequence goes on from NZ_JBHWIJ010000042.1 coordinate 24,881, forward strand.
TCGTGCACGGCAACTACTGGGCGGACCCAGGGGTGTTCGGCGCGGCCAACACCAGCCACGGCTGCATCGGCCTGGCCGACGCCAAGGGCGGTGCGAGCAAGGACTCCCCGGCGGGCTGGCTGTTCGAGCACACCATCCCGGGGGACGTGCTGGAGGTGAAGGCCTCCGCGGGGGACTTCGTGCCGCCGCAGAACGGCCTCAACGGCTGGAACGTGCCGTGGGAGCAGTGGGTGGCGGGCAGCGCCCTCGGGCCGGTTGCCGGTCCCGCCGTCGGTCCCTCCGCAAGCCCCGTCGCGCAGTAGTCGATCTTCACCGCCGATTCACCCCCGATCCACCCACCTCCCCCCGGGAGCCGCTCGGACGGCCCGGCTATCCTGCTCCGGCGCGCCCTGGTCCGGCGCGAAAGATCGGCGCCCGGTGCAACTCATGGGGGCACTCAACGCGTCAAGAGAGTGGATACCGGGAGGGGAGAAACCGTGAAGACGGGGAAGACGGCCGACGCCGCGATACGTACCACCAGCCGTTACCGGCGCAGGGGTGCGATGGCGTTGGTCATGGGCGGGGTGCTGCTGCTCACCGCGGCCTGCGGCGACGACAAGGGCGGAACGGGCGGCGGGGGTGACAACGCGGCGCCCGCGGCGACGGCGGGTGCGGGCGGGACGGCGGCCCCGGCGGGCGCGTCGGCCGAGCCGAAGACCTCCGCCGCGGTGCTGGCCGTCGAGCCGAAGGACGGCGCTCAGGACGTCGCACCGAGCAACGCGTTGCAGGTGTCCGTCTCGAACGGCAAGCTCACCACGGTCGAGGTGACCGACAAGAACGGCAAGCCGGTCGACGGGGCGATCACCCCGGACGGCATCGGCTGGAAGCCCGCCACCGCGCTCACCGTCGGCATGGCGTACAAGGTGAACGCGCAGGCCAAGGACGCCGACGGCCTGGTGGCCGCGTCCACCACGACGTTCACCACGCTGACGCCGGACAAGAAGGTCTCCACCAACGACAACATCAGCGACGGCGCCACCTACGGCGTCGGCATGATCGTCTCGGTGAACTTCAGCAAGACCGTCAAGAACAAGGACGCCGTCCTCAAGGGCATCACCTTCGAGACGAACAACGGCACCGAGGTGAAGGGCCACTGGTTCGGCGACAACCGGCTGGACTTCCGCCCGGCCGAGTACTGGAAGCCGGACACCAAGGTCACCATCAAGTACCGGCTGAAGAGCGTCGAGGTCGCCCCGGGCATCTACGGCGACGTGGACAAGGACGAGCCGTTCACCATCGGCCGCTCCCAGATCGCCACCGCCGACGCCAAGGCGCACCAGATGACGATCGAGCGGGGCGGCAAGAGCACCACCGTGCCGGTCACCATGGGCGCGGAGGCGACGCCGTCCTGGAGCGGGACCATGGTGATCATGTCCAAGGAGAAGGTCACCCGGATGAACTCGCAGACCGTCGGCCTCGGCGGCGAGTACGACATCCAGGACGTGCCGCACGCGATGCGGCTGACCACCTCCGGCACCTTCGTGCACGGCAACTACTGGTCCAACGCGACCAACCCGTTCGGCAGGACCAACGCCAGCCATGGCTGCGTCGCGATGATGGACGAGAAGGGCGGCAGCGACACCTCCGTCGCGGGCAAGTTCTTCAACGACACGATGGTCGGCGACGTGGTCAAGGTCGTGAACAGCAAGGAGAAGACCGTCGCGCCCTCCAACGGGCTGGGCGGCTGGAACGTCGCCTGGGCGAACTGGTAGATCCTGCCCGCTGATTGACCGGATAGTCCCGGTTCGTCGGCGCGGTGCAGAAGAGCGGCCCGATCCTCACCCGTTGGGGTCGGGCCGTTCGCGTTTTCGCAGCGCACCGGGCCCCGAATGGCGCAACCTTTCCGGGGGCCGGCGCGTGTAGTGGTCGGGTCCGTCGTGTGCACGGGAGTTGTGCGGGGTTTCGGGTCGTGGGGTTTCGGCCCGCGGGCTTCGGTTCGCGGGTTGCGGGTTGCGGTTCGTGGGGTTCGGTTCGTGGGGTTTCTGAGGGAGGGATCGACGTTGAGGTCGATACGCAGAGTGGTGGCCGTCGGTCTGGTGGGCGGCGCGATGGCGCTGACGGCCGCGTGCGGTGGCGGGAGCGGCGGTAGCGGGGGCGGGAGCGCGGCCAAGGCGGACCTGGGGGCCGGCGCGGCCGCCGGGACGACCTCCCCGGGCGCCGCGGCGGCGAGCAGCGCGGCGCCGAAGGTGTCGCAGGCCGTGGTGAACATCGAGCCCAAGCCCGGCACGGTGGACGTCGCGCCCGACGCGCTCAAGGTCGGCGCGACCGGCGGCAAGCTCACCACCGTCAAGGTCAGCGACAAGACGGGCGCGGAGGTGCCCGGCACCATCGCCGCCGACGGCTCCAGCTGGACCCCGTCGGCCGGCCTCGCCGTGGGCAGCGCCTACCAGGTCAGCGCGATGGCCGCGGACGCCAACGGCGTGGTCGCCAGCGCGGACAGCAACTTCACCACGCTGACGCCGACGGCCCTCGCCAAGGCCGCCGACAACGTGGACAACGACGCGACGTACGGCGTCGGCATGATCGTCTCGGTGAACTTCAGCAAGGACGTCAAGAACAAGGACGTCGTCGCGAAGGGCATCACCTTCGAGACCGACAACGGCACCGTGGTCAAGGGCCACTGGTTCGGCAACCGCCGACTGGACTTCCGCCCCGAGCAGTACTGGAAGTCCGGCACCAAGGTGACGGTGCACTACCGCCTCAAGAGCGTCGAGATCGCCCCTGGGGTGTACGGCACCGACCGGGACGAGCCCTTCACGATCGGGCGGTCTCAGATTTCGACGGTTGACGCCGCCGCGCACAGGATGACCGTCGAACTGGACGGCAAACCGTCGGACATCGACATCACCTCCGGCTCGCCCGAGCACCCGACCTGGAACGGCACGATGGTCGTCATGTCCAAGGAGGGCGTGGTGCGGATGCAGTCCAGCACCCTCCCTGGCATGAGCGGCTCCCCGTACGACCTTCAGGTGCCGCACTCGATGCGGCTCACCGACAGCGGCACCTACCTGCACGGCAATTACTGGAGCAAGCTCATCGGCGAGGACAACGTCAGCCACGGCTGTGTCGCCCTCAAGGACGTCGAGGGCGGCGGCGAATCCACCTCGATGGGCAAGTTCTACGCCGGCTCGATCGTCGGCGACGTGGTGGTCGTGAAGAACTCCACCAAGAAGGAGACCCTCGACCCGGCGAACGGCCTGAGTGGCTGGAACGTGCCCTGGAGCGCCTGGTAGGCCGACCGGTAGCCGCCCTGGTCGGGGCGGTTCCACGGCAACCCGGGATTGACGCGGACGCGGCCCGGGTTGCCTGCTCCCCACCCTCTTCCGGCTCCTTCCGGGCCCCCTCCAGGCCCCCGCCTGGCACTCTCCGCGGGGTCTCCTTGCACGCGGCATATGCCGACTCGGAGGAGATCGTTTGCTCATTGTCCGTACGCGGCCGCTTGCGTTCCGCAATGATGGACCGCATGGCGGGTTGGGGCGAAACAGATCAGTCATCAGTTCCCGGGGCCGGATTGGTCGCCGAGGCGTCGTGGATCGATGTCCAGGGCGCGCTGGCGGCGCTGGAGCGGCTCAGCTCGGAGGAACTGGAGGAGATGTATTGCGGCAGGCTGAGCGATCAGTCCGTGCCGAACGAGGTACGACTGCCGTCCCGGCCGGAGACCGGCCCGGTGGCCCGCCGACTGGTGCTGTCGGTCCTGGAGTCCTGGGACCTCCATCAGCACCTGGAGGCCGGTGAGTTACTCACCAGCGAACTGGTCTCCAACGCCGTCCGGCATGCCGCCGGACGCACTATCGGGCTCCAGGTGATCCGCAAGCCGGGCTGGCTCCGCGTCGAGGTCCGCGACTCCTCCCGGGCGCTGCCCTGCATGATCCTCGCGGAGCCGAAGCCGGTGACCGAGCGGGGGCGGGGCCTGCGGGTCATCGACGACCTGGCCGACCGCTGGGGCGCCGACCTGCTGCCGCGCGGCAAGGGCGTCTGGTTCGAACTGAAGGTCCGCGAGCGGCACTGACCCTTCCGGGTGTTCCGGGTGTTCCCGGGAAAACGCGCAGGGCCCCCGAAGTCGCCGTGGTCCGGCGGATGGGGGCCCCTGCAAGTCATCGCGCCGGCCAAGGGGGTGCGTGCCGCGCGATGGGCGTCGGCCGTGCCAGGTCGGGCCAGCCGAAGTCTCCACGCCCAGGCCGGCGTGCTGTGCCGCCCGCCGTTGGGCTGCTTCGACTATCGCACGGATCTCAGCATGTGGGCAAACCAGGTGACTTGGATTGAAAGGTTTGTAACCTAGTTCACCTTTGGATTTTGCATAGGTTCACGCTGTCGCCTGTGAATATTCACCATCCTCGCCGTCGAGCCTCCGGTGCTTCGTCGCCCGGCCGCCAATTCCTCCGTGAACCCCACCCCGCCGGAACTGCCGGGTAGCATCAGGCCCGTGAACCTGTACTGGCACGTCGTGCTGCCACCGCTCTGCGCCTGATCGGGCACACACGCCGGTGGCTTGACCCCTGCGCTCCCTGCTGCGGCCCTCTCCGGCCGCCAGGAGGCTGCCGTGTGTGCCCGTTGCGAAACCAGCTCCCCTGACGGTCTTCGACGACGGAAGTTCACGACTGTGCCGAACCGCATCTCCACGCCCGCGCCCACCCTGGCCACCACCACCCCCGCCGCCCGCCGCACCAGCCCGCTCGGCGGGCCGGTCCCGATCCTGGTCGCCGCACTGCTGTGGGGCACCACCGGGACAGCCAGCTCCCTCGCACCCGACGGCGCCCCTTCGGCGGGCATCGGCGCCGCCGCGCTGGTCCTCGGCGGCCTCCTCCTCTTCCTCTCCACCCGCAGCGCCCGCGCGCTGCCCCGGGCCTGCGGCCGCCGGGAGCGGTGGCAACTCGCCGTCGGCGCCGTCGCGGTGGTCGGCTACCCGGTCACCTTCTATCCGGCGGTGACCCGCGCCGGGGTGGCGGTGGCCACCGTGATCGCACTGGGCAGTGCCCCCGTCTTCGCCGGCCTGCTCGGCTGGCTCACCCGGCAAGGGCGGCCGAGCGGCCGGTGGGCCTGTGCCACGGTGACGGCGGTCGTCGGCTGTGCCGTCCTGGTGCTGGGCCCCGAACTCACCGGCGGCGGCGCGGCGGTGGACACCGTGGGGGTGGCGCTGGCCGCGCTCTCCGGTCTCTCGTACGCCGTGTACTCGCTCATCGGCGGGAAGCTCATCTCGCGCGGGCACCCGTCCGCCGGGGTGATGGGGGCGATGTTCGGCGCGGCCGCGCTGCTCGTCCTGCCGGTGCTGTTCCTCGGCGACCTGCGGTGGCTCGCCTCGCCGCGCGGTGCGGCGGTGGTGCTCCACCTCGCCGTGATCACCACCTTCCTCGCCTACCGCCTCTTCGGCCACGGCCTGCGCCGCACCTCCGCCCAGACCGCCACCACCCTCACCCTCGCCGAACCCGCCGTCGCCGCGCTCCTCGGCGTCGCCGTCCTCGGCGAACGCCTCCCCGCCGTCTCCTGGTGCGGCCTCGCCATCCTGGCCGCGGGCCTCGCCGTCCTCACCGTGCCCGTGGGCACCCGCCGTCGCTGACCTGCGGGCGGCACCTGCACAGGAAGTCGGACGGGCCGACTTCCTGTGCGCGGGGCCGGGATCGAGTGTCCGAGGGGGCCCGGGGAAAATATATCGACCGGTCTACATAGGGCGTGTTCGTGGAGGGCTGGGGCGCATAGGAAGTCGGCGGGGCCGACTTCCTGCGCGGGAGGTGGGTGGGGGAGCGCTGAAAAGGTAGACCGGTCTGCATATTCCGGGCGTGAAAGGTAGACCGGTCTACATAATTTCCCCTACCCACCCACCTGAGGGCCGGGTCGCGCTCAGATGCCGAGGTGGGTGGCGATGCCGGTGAGGACGCAGTCGAGGCCGGTTTCGAACTGCCAGGTGGGGTCGTCCTTGCGGGTGGCCTCGTGGAGGTAGCGCTGGTAGGTGGGGTAGCGGCCGGTGTCCATCAGGAAGGACATCCGGGGGGCGAGGCCGGCGCGGGTCTCGTCGCCGTCGGACCAGCCGTGCTCGCGCTGGAGGGTGCGCAGGGCGAGCTCGGCGGCGACGGACCCGTGGACGTAGCCGGTGACGGTGCGGAAGACCGCCATGGTGGTGTCGGCGTCCAGGCCGTGGTCGGCGAGGGCGGCGAAGGCGCGTTCGGGGATGGCGAGCTGGTTGGGGGTGAGGGGGACGGCGCCGGCGCGGACGATCCACGGGTGGGCCAGGTTCATGGCGCGCAGGTGGAGCGCCAGGGTGCGCATGGTGTCGCGCCAGCCGGTGGCGGGGGTGCCCCGGGGGAGTTCGCCGTAGACGAAGTCGACCATCAGGTCGATGAGTTCGTCCTTGCCGGAGACGTACCGGTAGGCGGCCATCGGGGCGACGCCGAGGGTGGTGGCGAGCCGGCGCATGGTGACGGCGTCGAGGCCTTCGGCGTCGGCGATCGCGATCGCGGCCTCGGCGATCCGGTGCGGGGTGAGGGTGGTGCGCGGCGCGGGGGCCGGGCGGGCGAGGCGCTCCCAGAGTGAGGCCTGGGGCTTGGTCTGGTCGTCGTCCCCGGCGGGGGCCTGCTGGGCGGGCATGACGGCGGGCTCCTTCCGGCTGGGGTCCTCTCACCCTACCACCGGAGTGTACGACGTATCGGAAGTGGACGGCGTACGCGCCTATGTGTACGTTGTATCCGACAGATACGTTGTATACATCGTCCCGGAGGGGGATATCCATGGCCAAGGACGTTTCGGAGAAGAGCCTGAAGGTCGCGGTCGTCGTGGGCAGCACCCGGAGCGGCCGGTTCGCGCCCGTCGTCGCCGACTGGCTGCTCGGCCACCTCGGCGCGCGCGGCGACATGACCGCCGACCTGATCGATCTGGTCGAGACCCCGCTGCCGACCACCTTCCCGTCCTTCGGTGGTGAACTGGAGCCGGGCGCCGCTGAGTTGCTCGCCGCCGTCACGCCCCGCCTGGAGGCCGCCGACGCCTTCGTGGTCGTCACGCCCGAGTACAACCACAGCTTCCCGGCCCCGCTGAAGAACGCCATCGACTGGCACAACAGCCAGTGGCACGGCAAGCCGGTCGGCTTCGTCTCCTACGGCGGCCTCTCCGGCGGTCTGCGCGCCGTCGAGCAACTGCGAGTGGTGCTGGCCGAGTTGAACGCCGTGACGATTCGCAACACGGTCAGCTTCCACGGCGCCGCCCAGTGCTTCGGCGCCGACGGCCAGCCGCTCGACCCGGCCGCCGACGTCGCCGCCAAGACCATGCTCGACCAACTCGCCTGGTGGGCTGAGGCGTTGCGCGACGCCCGGCGAGTCCGCCCGTTCGCGGCCTGAGTGGCCTGAGCGGCCTGAGCGGCCTGAGCGGGCGCGTCGGGTGGCGCCGGGAAGCGGGGCCGGGGTGGGGCCAGCGGTGGCCCCGCCGCCCGGGACGCCCCGGAACGCCGAGAGCCCCCGGACGGGTCCGGGGGCTCAGGCGACAGCGGGTGTGATCAGCACTCGATGACGTTGACGGCGAGGCCGCCGCGCGAGGTCTCCTTGTACTTGATCTTCATGTCGGCGCCGGTCTCCTTCATCGTCTTGATCGCCTTGTCGAGCGAGACGTGGTGCCGGCCGTCGCCGCGCAGGGCCATCCGGGCGGCGGTGACGGCCTTGACGGAGGCCATGCCGTTGCGCTCGATGCAGGGGATCTGGACGAGCCCGCCGACCGGGTCGCAGGTGAGGCCGAGGTTGTGCTCGATGCCGATCTCGGCGGCGTTCTCGACCTGTTCGGGGGTGCCGCCGAGGACCTCGGCGAGGCCGCCGGCGGCCATCGAGCAGGCGGATCCGACCTCCCCCTGGCAGCCGACCTCGGCGCCGGAGATGGAGGCGTTCTCCTTGAAGAGCATGCCGATGGCGCCGGCCGCGAGGAGGAAGCGGACGATGCCGTCCTCGTCGGCGCCCGGGATGAAGTTCAGGTAGTAGTGCAGGACGGCGGGGATGATCCCGGCCGCGCCGTTGGTCGGAGCGGTGACCACCCGGCGGCCGGAGGCGTTCTCCTCGTTGACCGCCATCGCGTAGAGGGTCACCCACTCCATCGCGTTGGCCGGGCCGATGCCCTCGGCGCGCATCGCGCGGGCGGCCGCGGCGGCGCGGCGGCGGACCTTGAGGCCACCGGGCAGGATGCCCTCGCGGGACATGCCGGCCCGCACGCACTCCTGCATGACCTGCCAGATCTCCAGCAGCCCGGTCCGGATCTCCTCCTCGGAGCGCCAGGCCTTCTCGTTCTCCAGCATCAGGCCGGAGATCGACAGCCCGGTCTCCCGGGTGAGCCGCAGCAGCTCCTCGCCGGTGCGGAAGGGGTAGCGCAGCGAGGTGTCGTCGGGCTTGACCCGGTCCGCGCCGATGGCGTCCTCGTCGACGACGAAGCCGCCGCCGACCGAGTAGTAGGTCTTCTCCAGCAGCGTGGAGCCGTCCGCCGCGTACGCCCAGATGGTCATGCCGTTGGCGTGGTACGGCAGCGAGCGGCGGCGGTGCAGGACCAGCTGGGTGCTCAGGTCGAAGTCGATGGGGTGGGTGCCGAGGAGGTTGAGCCGCTTCTCGGTGGTGATCCGCTCGACGTCCTTGTCCGCCTGGTCGACGTCGACCGTGCGGGGGGAGTTGTCCTCCAGGCCGAGCAGGACGGCCTTCGGGGTGCCGTGGCCGTGGCCGGTGGCGCCCAGCGAGCCGTACAGCTCGGCGCGCACGCTCGCCACCTGGGCGAGCAGGTCCTCGGACCGCAGGCGTCGGGCGAACATCCGGGCGGCGCGCATCGGGCCGACGGTGTGGGAACTCGACGGGCCGATGCCGATGGAGAAGAGGTCGAAGACGCTGATGGCCACGGGGGACGTCCTTGTCTGGTCTCGTGGAAGGACTGGCGGGCGGGGGACGACACGGGTCGGGGCACCGCGCGCACTGTCCAGTGTGCGCGGTGCCCCGGGATCCCAGGTGCCGCGGCGGGGTGAGGCCGGTCACCCCGCCCGAACGATCACCGCAGTGATCAGAGGTTCGGGTAGAGCGGGTACTTCTCGGCCAGCGCGGTGACGCGGGCCTTGAGCGCGGTGGCGGCGTCCTCGTCGAAGGCGGGCTTGAGCGCCTCGGCGATGATGTCGGCGACCTCGCGGAAGTCCTCGGCCTGGAAGCCGCGGGTGGCGAGCGCGGGGGTGCCGATGCGCAGGCCGGAGGTGACCATCGGCGGCCGAGGGTCGTTCGGGACGGCGTTGCGGTTGACCGTGATGCCGACCTCGTGCAGGCGGTCCTCGGCCTGCTGGCCGTCGAGCTGGCTGTTGCGCAGGTCGACCAGGACCAGGTGCACGTCGGTGCCGCCGGACAGCACCGAGGCGCCGGCCTCGGCGACGTCGGCCTGGAGCAGGCGCTCGGCGAGGATCTTGGCGCCCTCCAGGGTGCGCTGCTGGCGCTCCTTGAACTCCTCGGACGCGGCGACCTTGAAGGCAACGGCCTTGCCGGCGATCACGTGCTCCAGCGGGCCGCCCTGCTGGCCGGGGAACACCGCGGAGTTGATCTTCTTGGCGTACTCGGCCTTGGACAGGATGACACCGCCGCGCGGGCCGCCCAGGGTCTTGTGGGTGGTGGTGGTGACCACGTCCGCGTACGGCACCGGGTTGGGGTGCAGGCCGGCGGCGACCAGGCCGGCGAAGTGCGCCATGTCCACCATCAGCAGCGCGCCGACCTCGTCGGCGACCCGGCGGAACGCGGCGAAGTCCAGCTGGCGCGGGTAGGCGGACCAGCCGGCGATGATCAGCTTCGGCTGGTGCTCCTTGGCCAGGCGCTCGACCTCGGCCATGTCGACCTGGCCGGTCTTCTCGTCCACGTGGTACGCGACCACGTTGTAGAGCTTGCCGGAGAAGTTGATCTTCATGCCGTGGGTCAGGTGACCGCCGTGGGCCAGGTTCAGGCCCAGGATGGTGTCGCCCGGCTTGATCAGCGCGAACATCGCGGCGGCGTTGGCCTGCGCGCCCGAGTGCGGCTGGACGTTGGCGTGCTCGGCGCCGAACAGGGCCTTGATGCGGTCGATCGCGATCTGCTCGACCACGTCGACGTGCTCGCAGCCGCCGTAGTAGCGGCGGCCGGGGTAGCCCTCGGCGTACTTGTTGGTGAGTACCGAGCCCTGGGCCTCCATGACCGCCACCGGGGCGAAGTTCTCGGAGGCGATCATCTCCAGGGTGGTCTGCTGGCGGTGCAGCTCGGCGTCGACCGCGGCGGCGATCTCCGGGTCGAGGGAGTGCAGGGACTGGTTCAGAACCGTCATGGTGTGGTCTTCCCGGGAGGAGAGAGACGGGAGCAGAGAGGGGGGAGCCTGGCAGGGCGGCCGCCGCGCTGCGGCCGCCCCGTCACGAGCGGGTCAGCCGCCGATGAAGGCGGTGTACTCGTCCGCGCTGAGCAGCTCGTCGGTGGACTCCACCTGGACCTTGAACAGCCAGCCGCCCTCGAACGGGGCGCTGTTGACCAGGCTGTTGTCGTCCAGGACGTCCTGGTTGATCTCGACGATCTTCCCGGTCACCGGGGAGAACAGGTCGCTGACCGACTTGGTCGACTCCAGCTCGCCACAGGACTCGCCCGCGGTCACGTCGGCGCCGACCTCGGGCAGCTGCACGTAGACGATGTCACCGAGCGCGTCGGCCGCGTGGGCGGTGATGCCGACCGTGGAGACACCGCCCTCGATGGCGGTCAGCCACTCGTGCTCCTTGGTGTACTGCAGGTGCTGGGGGTTGCTCATGGCGTCATTCTCCAGGATGGGAAGCGGGTACGACGAAGCGGGCCGCCGCACGGACGGCTTCGACGCGGATCAGGCGTGGTTCAGGCATGGGATCGGACCTGGGTCGGACCTGGATCAGGCGTGGCTCAAGCCTGGGTCGGGCGTGGTTCAGGCCCGGGTCTACGGGGAAGGCGGGGCCTCGGCGAGCGAGGCCCCCGGCCTCAGCGGGCGCGCTTGTAGAACGGCAGTGCCACGACCTCGACCGGCTCGTGCTTGCCGCGCACGTCCACCGCGACGGCGGTGCCGGGGGCGGCGTGGGCCGCGTCCACGTAGGCGATCGCGATCGGCCGGCCCAGGGTCGGCGACGGGGCGCCCGAGGTGATCCGGCCGATCGGGGCGCCGTCGGCGGAGACCACGGTGTACTCGGCGCGCGGGACGCGCTTGCCCTCGGAGACCAGGCCGACCAGCACCCGCGGCGGGTTGGCCTCGGCCTCGGCGGCGGCCCTCTCCAGCGCCTTGCGGCCGACGAAGGTGCCCTCGTTGGTGGTCTTGTCGAAGCGCACGACCCGGCCCAGGCCCGCGTCGAACGGGGTCAGGTCGGTGGAGAGCTCGTGCCCGTACAGCGGCATGCCGGCCTCCAGGCGCAGCGTGTCGCGGCAGGACAGGCCGCACGGGACCAGGCCGCGGCCCTCGCCGGCGGCGGTCAGCGCCTGCCAGACCCCCTCGGCGTCGCCCGGGTTGCAGAAGATCTCGAAGCCGTCCTCGCCGGTGTAGCCGGTCCGGGCGAGCAGCACGTCGCGGCCGGCGACCTGGGCCGGGAGGATCGCGTAGTACTTCAGGCCGGGCAGGTCGGCGTCGGTGGTCCCGGCCAGGATCGCGGTGGCCTCCGGGCCCTGGACGGCGATCAGCGCGTAGGTGTCGCGGTCGTCCGTGACGACGGCGTCGAAGCCCTTGGCGCGGGCGATCAGCTCGTCCAGCACCAGCTGGGCGTTGGAGGCGTTGGCGACGACCAGGAAGGCGTCCTCGCGCAGGCGGTAGACGATCAGGTCGTCCAGGATGCCGCCGTCCTCGGCGCAGATCATGGTGTAGCGGGCGCGCAGCACGCCCAGCGCGGAGACGAAGCCGACCAGCGCGTGGTCCAGCATCTCGCCGGCCTGCGGGCCGGTGACGGTGATCTCGCCCATGTGGGAGAGGTCGAACAGCCCGGCCCGGGTGCGGACGGCGAGGTGTTCCTCGCGCTCGCTGCCGTAGCGCAGCGGCATGTCCCAGCCGGCGAAGTCGGTCATGGTCGCGCCGAGGGCGCGGTGCAGCGCGTCGAGCGCGGTGAGGCGGAGGGACGACATGGCCTGGAACTCCTCGGTCTGGGCACTCATGGGTGCACGCGCCGGAACCGGACCCGCTGGGGGGCCGACCCTGCGCGCGGGCATGCGGCGGCGTGGGTCTCCCCATCTGTCGTCGAACCTGAGAGCTTCACCGCCCACCTGCCCGCAGCTGTTTCCAGCATCCAGGACAGCATGGTGGCTTGCACCGTGGGTGGGCGCGCGACAGGGCCGTGCGCCACTTTCCAGATGTGCCTAACCCGTGCGGTAGGGGGGCCTGAGAGATTCCGGGGAGGAGTTGCTCCTTCGGCGCCGGCTGTGCCGCCTGACGGGGCACTCCGGGCTCTCCCGCGCGGGTTCGAGCGGCCGGTATGGAGTTGTCGGTCCGCCGGCGCGCCGCGCCGTCGAACGCGCACATCATGGCACGTCCGCGCCGACGACGGGAGAGGGGACCCGGTCACACCCCGCTCCTTCGAACCGGCGCCCTAGACTGCTGCGCGTCGGCGCAGCAGAGGGCGGCCGACCGGCAGAGGGCGGATCAGGCGCGCATGGGGTACCCGGTGGAGCAGCAGCAGGGGTGGGGCGGGCCGGAGTCGGCGCCGCCGGGCGGCGGGTGGCCGGCCAACGAGCTGGAGCAGGTGCTGACCGCCGCGCTGGGCGACCCGGGTGCGACGCCGCGGGTGGTCGAGGTGCTGGCCCGCAGCCAGGTGTGGATCCCGCTGCCGGCCGGCGGCGACCCGCAGGGGCCCGCGCTGGACCTGCCGACCATCGAGCTGGCCGGCGAGCCGTACGTGCCGGTGTTCTCCTCGCAGGAGGTGTTCCTGCGGCAGGCGCCGGGGATGGCCTTCGCGGTGGCGCCGGTCTGGGAGTTCGCCCGCGGGCTGCCGCTGGGCGTGGGCATCGCGGTCAACCCGGAGGCGGCGGTGGGCATCCCGGTGCCGCCGCAGGGTGTGGCGGAGCTTCGGCGCGGCCCGCGCGAGGAGCGCCTGGCCGACCAGGAGCAGGGCCGGAACCAGGAGCAGAACCAGAGTCAGGGCCAGGGACCGGAGGCGCCGACCGGTGGCCGGGTGGCGCTACGCGAGCCGGTGCCGGGGGAGGACCCGGAGCACTTCCTGGCCGCCTGCCGGGCCGAACTTTCCGCCCTGCCCGGAGTGTTGTCCGCGCGGCGGGCGCTCGCCAGCATCGAGGGCGAACCGACCGTGATGTTCGTGGGCGTCCAGCTGGACCAGGCGGCCCCGGCCGACCCGGGCGCGGTGAACGAGGCGCTCGGCCGCGCGTTGGGAACCGCGCCGCTGCCGGGGGGCGTCCACCTCGTACTGCTCGATCTCGCCGATGACCCGGTGGTCGAGTGGCTGCTCACCCGGGTACTCCCTTTCTACGCGCGGGGTTGAGCGGGGTTCGTATCGGAGGCACGTCGCCGTGGCGGTGGCCGGTGCCGCGCCATAGGGTGCGTGCAGACGGCCGACGGGCCGGCAGGCTTGAGGAAAGAGGCGCGGCGAGGTGGGCGCATGAGTGCGGGAGCGGTAGCGGGCGGTGCACCGGGGCCCTGGGGCCAGGCGCCCGCCGGGCGCCCCGGAGCGGATCCGGGCGCGCTGGAGCGCACCCTGCGCGAGGTCGCGCCGGAGCGCTACGAGGCTTACGAGCAACTGCTGCACGCACTGGCCGACGGCCAGGTCTGGATGCTGCTGTGGCACGGCACGCCGGGCAGCGCGGACGCCCAGTACGGGAACATGGAGATCAGCGGCCACGGCTACGCGCCGGCCGTCACCTCGTCCGAGCAGCTGGCGTCGTCCGGCTGGGCGCGGGCCCACGAGGTCATCTCCGGGCGGGAGATCGCCGCTTCGCTGTACCGGACCCGCTGGGGGCTGTGGCTCAACCCGCACGCGCCCGGCGGCGGGGTCGGGGTGCCCTGGGCGGACCTGCGGCGGATCGCCGCGGGCCTGGAGCGGCTGCCGGCCGGGCCGTTGAAGCTGAGTGAGCCGAAGCTGAACGCCCAGCCGTTCTTCGCGCTGCTGGAGCGGCAGGCCGGTGAGGTGCGTGCGGTGCGGGCGCTGCGCCGGGCCTGGGTGCAGCCGGCCGTGGGGGAGCCGTACCTGGCGATCGGACTGGAGCTGTACGAGAGTTCGCCGCCGGCGGTGGAGGCGGTGCGGGCGCTGATGCAGCGGGCGATCGCGGTGGCCCCGGAGGGGCTGGCGGTGTCCACGGTGGCGATGGCGGACGAGTACGACCCGGTGGCGCTGTGGATGCGGGCGCACGCGCGCCCGTTCTTCGACCGGGAGGCGGGCCGCCCGCCGACCGGCCCGTACCCGCCGGTGCCGCCTCCGCCGTACCCCGCGCAGCAGGGGCCGGGTTACGGCTACGGCACGCAGCAGCCCGCGCAGGGCTGGACCGGGCAGCCGCAGCAGCCGTGGCCCGGATACCCGGGGCGCTGACAACCAAAACCTTTTTCCAGAAGCCGACTTGATCTTGCATCAGGTCGGCTTCGGTGCTTTCCGGACGAACTTCCGGCCGTTACCGTCGATCACCTTGACATGCCTGTTGCAGCCGTGTGAAGAGGGGTATGCCGAAGGCGTAGGAGGTGCATGCGCACAGATCACAGTTGGGCATCTGTCGGTTGTCAGGGCTGGCGCAAGCGAGTTCGGATGGCAGAGAGTTCTGCGCAACGCACCGCGCGTACTGGGAACCCCACGAAGGTGAACGCGCACGCCGACCGCCAGAACCACGCGAAGCCCATCCCGCGTTGGGGCAGTACCCGTGCACGACGTACTGCCGCGAACACCCGTTCCAAGCACCTCCGCACGTCCGCAGCCGTACCGCCGAACCGGTGACCGGCGCCCGTGGGCCGGCCACCGTCGGCGAGGGGACCAACTGACCATGACCGCACCCATCGCAACCACCGGGAACGAACCGGAGGCACCCGCCCCCGCGAGCCCGGCCAAGAAGATCGAGGGCCGCTCCCTCGGCCAGATCGCCTGGACCCGCTTCAAGCGCGACAAACTCGCCGTCGCCGGCGGCGTCGTGGTGATCCTGCTGATCCTGCTGGCCGTACTGGCCAAGCCCATCGAGGCCCTGTTCGGCCTCGACCCGGACGCCCTGAACCAGGACCTGCTCGATGCCAACCTGGGCGGTATCCCGCTCGGTGACTGGGGCGGGATGAGCTGGGACCACCCGCTCGGCGTCGACCCGCTCCAGGGCCGTGACCTGCTCTCCCGCGTGATCGAGGGCTCCTGGGTCTCGCTGCTGGTCGCCTTCGGCGCGACCCTGCTGTCGAACACGATCGGCACCGTGCTCGGCGTCATGGCCGGCTACTACGGCGGCTGGGTGGACACCGTGATCAGCCGCATCATGGACGTCTTCCTCGCCTTCCCGCTGCTGCTCTTCGCCATCGCGATCTCGACCTCGCTGCAGGGCGGCGCGTTCGGCCTGCACGGCCTCCCGCTGCACATCTTGGTGCTGATCTTCGTGATCGGCTTCTTCAACTGGCCCTACATGGGCCGGATCGTGCGCGGACAGACGCTGTCGCTGCGCGAGCGGGAGTTCGTCCACGCGGCCCGCAGCCTGGGCGCCCGAGGCCCGTTCATCCTGTTCAAGGAACTGCTGCCGAACCTGGTCGGTCCGATCCTGGTCTACTCGACCCTGCTGATCCCGACCAACATCCTCTTCGAGGCCGGCCTCAGCTTCCTCGGCGTCGGTATCCAGCCGCCGCAGGCCTCCTGGGGCGGGATCCTCCAGGACGCGATCAAGTACTACCAGGTGGACCCCCAGTACATGGTGGTCCCCGGTCTGGCGATCTTCCTCACCGTGCTCGCCTTCAACCTGCTCGGCGACGGGCTGCGTGACGCCCTCGATCCCAAGAGCAACTGACGTAACGCCAGGCCCTCCCTCCTTCCCACCCTCAAGGGGTTGATCTCACCCATGCGCAGGTCCCGTACCGTCGCCCTGACCGCGGCGGCAGCCGCCGCGGTCCTGATCGTGACCGGCTGCACCTCCGGCAGCAAGGGCTCCGGCTCGTCCTCCTCCGCCAGCGGCAGCAGCGCCGGTGGCGGCGGTGCCGACGCCGCCACCAAGGGCATCGTCAACGCCTCGGACAAGAAGGGCGGGACGGTCACCTACGAGATGAAGGGCGCCCCGGACTCCTTCGACCCGGGCAACACGTACTACGCCTACATCTACAACTTCTCGCGCCTGTACGGGCGTCCGCTGACCACCTTCGCCCCGGGCGCAGGCTCGAACGGCAACAAGCTGGTCCCGGACCTCGCCGAGAGCCTGGGCAAGGCCAGCGCGGACGGCCTGACCTGGACGTACAAGCTGCGCGCGGGCCTGAAGTTCGACGACGGCACCCCGATCAGCTCCAAGGACGTCAAGTACGCCGTCGAGCGCTCCAACTTCGCGTCGGACGTGAACTCCAACGGCCCCACCTACTTCCACGACCTGCTGGTCGACAACGAGACCCCGTACCAGGGCCCGTACAAGGACAAGACCGGTGGCCTGAACTCGATCGAGACGCCGGACGACCTGACCATCGTCTTCCACCTGAAGCAGCCGTTCGCGGACTTCGACTACCTGGTGGGCTCCCCGCAGACCGTCCCGGTCCCGCAGGCCAAGGACGACGGCGCCGGCTACGTGAAGCACGTGGTCGCCTCGGGTGCCTACAAGTTCGAGTCCTACGAGGACGGCAAGCAGCTCATCCTGGTGCCGAACACCAACTGGGACCCGAGCACCGACCCGATCCGCAAGCAGCTCGCGGACAAGATCGTGGTCCGGATGGGCATGGAGCAGTCCACCATCGACAAGGACCTGATCGCCGGCAACGCCCAGGTGGACCTGGTCGGCAGCGGCGTCGACCCGCAGACCCAGGCGCAGATCCTGCAGAACCAGAAGCTCAAGGCGAACACCGACAACGCCTACGGCGGCCGCCTGGCGTACGTCGCGATCAACAGCAAGGTCGCGCCGTTCGACAACCTGGAGTGCCGCAAGGCCGTCCAGTACGCGATCGACAAGGTCTCCGTGCAGACCACGCTCGGCGGCCCGATCCGCGGCCAGGTCGCCAACACCGTGCTCCCGCCGGACGTCCCGGGCCACCAGGACTTCAACACCTGGGCGACCAACGGCAACAAGGGTGACGAGGCCAAGGCCAAGGACGCCCTCAAGGCCTGCGGCAAGCCGGACGGCTTCAGCACCGTGATCACCGCCCGCACCGAGCGCGACCCGGAGGTCCAGGCGGCGACCGCGATCCAGGCCGCGCTGAAGAAGATCAACATCAACGTCGAGATCCAGAAGTACGCGCAGGGCAAGTACTTCTCGGACGCCGCCGGTGTCCCGCAGTTCACCCAGGACCACAACATCGGTCTGATGATGATGCAGTGGAGCGCCGACTGGCCGACCGGCTACGGCTTCCTGCAGCAGATCTCCGACGGCCGCGCCATCAAGGCCTCCGGCAACAGCAACCTGGCCCAGCTGAACGACCCCGAGGTCAACAAGCTGCTCGACGACGCCATCGCCAACACCGACCAGTCGGCGCGCGAGAAGATCTACGGCCAGATCGACAAGAAGATCATGGACCAGGCGGTCTACGTCCCGCTGACCTACTTCAAGGTCTTCCTGTACCGCCCGGACAACGCCACCAACCTGGTGTCCACCTCGGGCTTCTCGGGTGAGTACGACTACCTGAACATCGGCACCACCAAGTAAAGAGCCTGGCTCCACATCCCTGAAGGCAGGTGAAGGCAGCGGCCGCCCCCCCCCCGCCGGGGCTCAGCCGGCGGCCGCCGGCCGCCCGCGCCCCCCCCACGGGTGTTGGGCGCAACAGCCCCCGCAGATGCCGGCCGCGGGGCGTCTGGGG
>NZ_JBHWIJ010000043.1:0-42360 GCF_042732255.1 Kitasatospora sp. NPDC059803
GCGCCCCCCCCCCCCCCCCCACCCCGCGCCGCCCGCCGCCCGCCGCCCTCAGCGGCGGAGGCGGCTCGCCCTCAACGACGGTGGCGGCCGGCCCTCAGCGGCGGTGCCGCCCGGCGCTGCGGCCGGGCGCCGGGACCACGCCCGGGGCGGGGAGGAACAGCCGGGCGACCTCGCGGCCCAGGTTCACGCCGATCGCCACCGCCATCGCCGTGGCCGTGGCGCGCCCGACGCCGACGAGCCCGATCTCGGGCTCGCCCCGGACGAAGGCGAGCAGCCCGAAGTACAGCAACGAGCCGGGCAGCAGCGGCCCCAGGGCCGCGGTGACGTACGGCAGCGAGGAGCTTCCCCGGTAGCGGGCCATGAGCTGGCCGGACAGGCCCACCAGCCCGGCGGCGAGGCCGGTGGCCATGATGGGCTCGCCGCCGGCGTTGACCAGCACGCCGTACGTCGTCCAGCCGACCCCGCTGTTGAGCAGGACGGCCGGCAGCGTGCCCGGCTCGGTGTTGAGCAGCACCGCGAAGGTCAGGGTGAGCAGGAGCGCCGCCATCAGTTGGAGCGGCGGGTTCGACGCGGCGACCGGGGCGGGCCGGGTCGCCAGGTCGGCGCCGTTGTTGACGCCGATGTAGAGCACGGTCATCACTCCGACCACCACGCCGGCCATCATGTACAGCGTTTCCATCAGGCGTGCGGCCGCGGTGAGGTAGAAACCCGCGAGGCCGTCCTGCGCCGCCGCCACCATGGGCCATCCGGGCAGGAGCGTGTACAGCCCTCCGGTGATCACCACCGATCCGCCCAGGTTCAGCCCGTTGAAGGAGAGCAGGATGCCGATCGCCGCCGCCGGGGTCGCGGCCGTCGCGATCCGGTAGAACTCCGGGAGGTCGTGGCGTCCGACCAGCGCCGAGAGCCGGTCGCCGGCCAGTGCCGCGGCGACGGCGCTGACGAACACCAGCCAGGCCCGGGCGTCGGCCCGGCCGCCGACCAGCAGCGTCGCGGCGCCGGCCAGCAGGCCGGAGGACAGGACCAGGAGCCACGCGGGGTAGTGGCGGCAGTGCTGGCGCACGGCCCTCAGCCGGTGGTGGGCGTCGTCGACGACGAGTCCGCCGGTCGTGATCTCGGTGACCAGCCGGAAGAGCACGGCCAGCCGCGCGTAGTCCCCGGCCGGGTGGCGCACGGACCGCTCGACCGTCACGGGCGGCTCCGAGGGGCCCGGCTGGTACGAGATCGCCACCCGGGTGAAGGTGACCTGGGGGTCGCAGGGCTGGGCCCGGTAGGCCTGCGCGACGGCGAGCATGGCGGCCTCGACGTCCTCGGCGGCCTCGCCGCAGGCCAGCATCAGCTCACCCACCAGCAGTGCGAGGTCCAGGACGGCGGCCACCGCGGCCGGCCCCGGGTCGTCCGCGCCGGGTTCGCCGGTCACCAGCGGGCGGTCGGTGGTCGGGGTGCGCAGCAGCGGCAGCATCAGGTCCGGCCAGGCCGCCGTGCCCTCGGCATCGACGGGTCCGCTCTCCGCCCCGGGCGGCGCCGGCCGGCCGGGCGCCCGGCCCTCCCCCTGAACTCGACCTTCCCCGGAGGCGGGGGCGGCCCCGGGGGCCTCCTCCGGACTCGCCTGGGGCGGGACTCTTCCGGTCCGGCTCGCCGGCCCGTCCGCCTCGGCCCGCACGCCGAACTGCTCGTGTTCCGGCATCGTCGCTCCCTGCCGCACCCCCCACCTGATGACCTTTCGCACCCACTCGACTACCCGCAGCCATCATTTCGTGAACGTCCCGACCGGAGCGCGGGGGTCCGTTCACGCCCGCCGTCCGTGGGTCGGCCCGCTGCCTCCAGACCAGGGCTCGGGGAGAATTCGCAGGTCAGCGGGCCGACGCCGGAACCTGGGAGGGCGAAGGAGCGCCGAGCCGCGGCCGTCCGGGTGAAGCCCGTAGTGGTGGGCGAGCCCCGTCCGGCCGTCCTGCCGCCACGGGATATGGCTATCGGGACACACGATCGGAGCGGACGGGAGGAGCGACGTGCGGCTGTCGAGGTGGAGGGCGCGGGCCGGGCGGCGGGCGGAGCGGGCCGCCCGGAACACGGCGGTCGCGCTGGACCGGCGGCTGCCGCTGTTCGACGGGGCCAAGGGCCTGCTCCGGAAGGTCTTTCCCGACCACTGGTCCTTCCTGCTCGGCGAGTTGGCGCTCTACACCTTCGTGCTGCTGCTGTTGACCGGCGTCTTCCTGACGTTCTTCTTCACGCCGTCCATGACCGAGATCGTGTACGCCGGAACGTACCCGCCGCTTCGCGGGGTGCGGATGTCCCAGGCGTACGCCTCGACGCTGTCGATCAGTTTCGACGTGCGCGGCGGCCTGCTGATCCGCCAGATCCACCACTGGGCGGCACTGGTGTTCACCGCCGCGATCTGCGCGCACCTGCTGCGCATCTTCCTCACCGGCGCGTTCCGCCGCCCCAGGGAGGTCAACTGGCTGGTGGGACTGACGCTGTTCCAACTCGCCCTGCTGGAGGGTTTCGCCGGCTACTCGCTGCCCGACGACCTGCTCTCCGGCACCGGTCTGCGCACGGCCCAGGGCTTCATCCTGTCGGTCCCGCTGGTCGGCACCTACCTGAGCTTCTTCCTCTTCGGCGGGGAGCTTCCCGGGCACGACATCGTCCCCCGGTTGTACAGCGCGCACATCCTGCTGCTGCCTGGTCTCCTGCTCGGCCTGATCACCGCGCACCTGATCCTGGTCTTCCACCTCAAGCACACCCAGTGGGCCGGGCCCGGACGCACCAACCGCAACGTCGTCGGAAAGCCCCTCTTCCCGCACTTCAGCGTCCAGACGGCGGGCCTGATGGCGATGGTCTTCGGGGTGCTGGCGCTGGCCGCCGCCCTCGCCCAGGTCAACCCGATCTGGCTGTACGGGCCCTACCGCCCCGACCAGGACTCCACCGACGCGCAGCCGGACTGGTACATGGGGTTCATCGAGGGCGCGCTGCGGCTGATGCCCGGGGCCGAGACGCGGCTGTGGGGCCACACCGTCGCCTGGAACCCGCTGATTCCGGCCGTGCTGTTCCCGCTGCTGTTCTTCACCGCCCTGTACGGCTATCCGTTCTTCGAGCGCTGGATCACCCCGGGGAGCGGCGAGCAGCACCTGTGCGACCGCCCCCGCAACCGGCAGACCCGGACGGCACTGGCTGTCGCCGGGACGTGCTTCTACGTCGTGCTGCTGGTCGCCGGCGGCCAGGACGTCGTCGCCCGGGCACTGGACGTGCCGGTGGAGGGCCTGAACTGGTTCCTGCGGGTGGGCCTGTTCGTCGGGCCGGCGGTGGCCTTCTGGATCACCCGGCGCCTGTGCCTGGCCTTGCAGGAGCGGGACCTGGAGCGGGTGGCGGAGGGAGACGAGACCGGGTTCGTGCACGAGGCCGTCGAGGGTGCCTTCCACGGCGAGCACCAGCCGCTTCCCACCGGCCTGCGCTACACGCTGGCCCTGCGCGACGCGCCGCTTCCCCTGCCGGCGCCGGGCGAGGGCGCCTCGCGGCGCGCACGGCTGCGGGCCGCCCTGAGCTCCTGGTACTACCGGGACAACGTGGAGACGGCGATGGACGAGCCGCAGCCGGAGCCGCTCGCGCCCGCCGACGCGGGACGCGCCGAGCGGTGACCCCCGATGACCGACCACTGACCGCCGGTCGCCGACCGGCCGGACTCACTGCCCGCGCTGGGCGTGCTGGAAGACGAAGCCCAGGACGCCGGCGCCCGTCACACCCGCCCCGATGAGGAAGAGCCACAAGGCGT
Organism: Kitasatospora sp. NPDC059803; assembly: GCF_042732255.1. NCBI lineage: Bacteria > Bacillati > Actinomycetota > Actinomycetes > Kitasatosporales > Streptomycetaceae > Kitasatospora > Kitasatospora sp. NPDC059803. The sequence continues at coordinate 3,764 of NZ_JBHWIJ010000043.1, forward strand.
ACACCAGCCCCAGCCCGGTGACCGCGACGCCCGCGGCGGTGAGCAGCGGGTAGTAGCTGCGCGGTGCGAAGAACTCCAGCGGCCCGACGCCGGTGACGATCTCGGCGTCGGTGCGGTCCTGCGGCCGGCGGCCGCGGCGGGAGTACTGGGTCCGGAAGAAGAACGCGATCAGCGTGGACATCATGAAGGCCACGACCAGCGCCGCTTTGCCGGCCGGCTCCCGGGCGAACCAGCCGTAGATCGAAGCGGCGACGGCGAAGAACAGCGCGACGCCCGCGAACAGGTAGGACTCGGTCTTCACCGCGCGTTCTCCTCGCCTTCGAGCGCCATGCGCGAATACTCCGGGTGGTGCAGGTCGAAGGCCGGGCCTTCGGAGCGGATGCGGGGCAGGGCGTGGAAGTTGTGGCGCGGCGGCGGGCAGGAGGTCGCCCATTCCAGGGAGCGCCCGTAGCCCCACGGGTCGTCCTCGGTGACCGGGACTCCGTACCTGGCGGTGCGCCACACGTTGTACAGGAAGGGCAGGGTCGACGCGCCCAGCAGGAACGCGCCGATCGAGGAGACGGTGTTCAGGGTGGTGAAGCCGTCCGAGGGCAGGTAGTCGGCGTAGCGGCGCGGCATGCCCTGGGCGCCGAGCCAGTGCTGCACGAGGAAGGTGATCTGGAACGCGGGCAGCAGCATCCAGAAGTGGATCCTTCCGAGGCGTTCGTCCAGCAGCCGGCCGGTGATCTTGGGCCACCAGAAGTAGAAGCCGGCGAACATCGCGAACACGACCGTCCCGAAGAGGACGTAGTGCAGGTGGGCGACCACGAAGTAGCTGTCGGTGACGTGGAAGTCGATCGGGGGCGCGGCCAGCAGGACGCCGGTCAGCCCGCCGAGGAGGAAGGTCACCAGGAAGCCGAGGGCGAACAGCATGGGCGTCTCGAAGGAGAGCGAGCCGTTCCACAGGGTGCCGATCCAGTTGAAGAACTTCACCCCGGTCGGCACCGCGATGAGCAGCGAGGCCAGGGAGAAGAACGGCAGCAGCACCTGGCCGGTGGCAAACATGTGGTGGGCCCACACGACCGCGGACAGCGCGGTGATCGCGATCGTGGCACCGATCAGTCCGTAGTAGCCGAAGACCGGTTTGCGGCTGAACACCGGAATGACCTCGGAGATGATGCCGAAGAACGGCAGCGCCACGATGTACACCTCGGGGTGGCCGAAGAACCAGAACAGGTGCTGCCACAGCATCGCCCCGCCGTTGGCCGGGTCGAAGACGTGGGCGCCCAGCTTGCGGTCCGCCTCCAGCGCGAACAGCGCCGCGGTCAGCGGGGTGAAGGCGAGCAGCGCGAGGATCGAGGTGAACAGCACGTTCCAGGTGAAGACCGGCATCCGGAACAGCGTCATGCCCGGTGCCCGCAGGCAGACGATGGTGGTGATGAAGTTGACGGCTCCCAGGATCGTGCTCAGACCCGCCACGATCAGCCCGACGGCCCACAGGTCGGCGCCCGTTCCCGGGCTGTGGACCGGCCCGTTCAGCGGGGCGTAGGCGAACCAGCCGAACGACGCGGCGCCGTCGGTGGTCAGGAAGCCCCCGACCACCATCAGGCCGCCGAACAGGTACACCCAGTACGTGAACGCGTTCAGCCGGGGGAACGCCACGTCCGGGGAACCGATCTGCAGCGGCATCACGGCGTTCGCGAAACCGGCGAACGTCGGTGTGGCGAACAGCAGCATCATGATCGTCCCGTGGATGGTGAACAACTGGTTGTACTGCTCGTTGCTCACCACCTGCAGTCCCGGCCGCATGAGCTCCGCGCGCATGAGCATCGCCAGCAGCCCGGCGAACAGGAAGAACCCGAACGCCGTCGTCAGGTACAGGTTGCCGATGGCCTTGTGGTCGGTCGTGCTCAACCACCGCAGCACCGCCGAGCCTTGACGCCGACGGGCCACGCCGGGCGCCGGGCGGGCGGCGGCCCGCCGCCGGGTCTGCGCCATCCGCTTCCTCCTCCTGTCGGGGCCGCCCGCACCCGCAGGAGAAAAACGCGGAGACGCTCGCCGGGACACACGCTGTGTCGCCATGCAATCACCCACCGCCCCAAGGGCCCCTGAACCGGAGTCGGCGTGGCGGCCCCGGCCGGGCGCGGATGACGAAGTCGGCGCACCGGTGCGATCCGGCGAGGCGCCGCCGCGGGTCAGCCGCGGGTCAGCCGCGGGTCAGCTACGGATCAGCCGTGCGGCGTCGAACTCGGCCCAGATCGTCTTCCCGTGGCTGTGCGGTTCGGCGCCCCACCGGTCGGCGGTCCGCTCCACGATGAACAGGCCGTGGCCGCCGGGCAGGGCCGGGTTGTGCGGGCGACGCGGGGTGGGCAGGGTCGGGCTGCGGTCGCTGACCTCGGCCCGCAGGCGGATCCCGGTGGCGTCCAGGACCAGTTCCAACGGGCCGTCGCCGTGGAGCATGGCGTTGGCGACGAGTTCCGCCACCAGCAGGACGACGTCCGCGAGGGTGCCTTCGCCGGCGCCGGGCCCGGCGGCGGACGCGTACCAGTCGTCGAGGGCGCGGGCGGTGAAGGTCCTGGCGTGGGCGACCGGTTTGGGGATGCCGGACAGGGTCAGCCGCCTGCGCTGGCCGCCGACGGGCAGCGCCGGGCCCGGCTGGTGCGGGTCGCCGTCCAGGGTTCCCCGGCTCATCGTCATGTGAGGACACCCTTTCGGATCGACGGCGGTCTCGCACGGTCGGTTTCCCGGCAGTTCTCGGATTATGCCCCGCGCCGGTGTCGAACCGGGGCCGGGGCGGTCGGCCGGCCTCGGGCCGAGGCCCTGGCGGCCCGAGTCGGGGCGGTCAGGCCGCCAGGGCCTCGTCGACCGAGTCGTGGATGGAGAACACCGCCTGCGCGCCGGTCAGTTCGAGGACCCGCATGACGGTGGGCGCCACGGCGGCCAGGTGCAGCTCCAGCCCCTCCTCCGCCGCCGCGAGGCGGGTCTTGAGCAGGAGGTTCAGGCCGGAGGAGTCGCAGAAGCCCACCCCGGCGAGGTCGATCACCACCGCGCCGCGGCGCTGCGCGATCACGCTGGTGAGCAGGTTGGCGGCCGAGGCGAGCGTCTCGATGTCGAGGTCGCCCACGAGGGCGCACACCACCGCGCCGGAGGCCGTGGCACGGGTCTCGACCACCAGCTCCGCGGGGCGCGGGGACGCTGCCGGCGCGGCGGCCGCCCGAACGTCGTCGAATGGCATCATCGTCGTCTCCTCCATGTCCATGCCTTCCGACCATACGGAGGTTGTGCCGGACTGCCAAACACGGGGGTGTGCGCCCGGCTTGGTCCTGCCCGGGGCTCGTGCGGCGACGCGTCCTCAGCCGTCCTCCAGCCCGTCGCGCAGGTGCCGCAGGGTGCGGCTGAGCAGCCGGGAGACGTGCATCTGGGACAGCCCGAGGCGGGCGCCGATCTGCGACTGCGTCATGTCCTCGCAGAAGCGCATGGACAGGATGAGTCGCTGCCGCTCCGGCAGGTCGGCGATGAGCGGCTTGAGCGTCACCAGGTCGTCGACGAGGGCGAGGTCCCGGTCGTCCTCGCCGAGCCGGTCGCCCAGCGGGCCGGGGGCGTCGTCGTCGTTGCTGCCGCCGAGGTCCAGGGAGCCGGCGGTGTGCGCGTTCGCGGCGGTCAGCCCTTCGACGACCTCCTCGGGGGAGAGTGCGAGGTGCTCGGCGAGTTCGGCGACCGTGGGGGCCCGGTCCAGGTCCTGCGACAGGCGTTCCTGCGCCTTGGCCAGGAGGATGCGCAGTTCCTGGAGGCGGCGTGGCACGTGGACGGCCCACGTGGTGTCGCGGAAGTGGCGCCGGATCTCGCCGAGGACGGTCGGTATGGCGAAGGTGGTGAACTCGGCGCCGAGGTCGGGGTCGAAGCGGTCGATGGCCTTGATCAGGCCGACCGCGCCGACCTGGAGCAGGTCCTCCTGCGGCTCGCGGTGCGAGTTGAAGCGGCGGACCGCGAACCTCACCAGGGACAGGTTCGTCTCGACCAGGGTGGCGCGGACGTACGAGTACTCCTTCGTCCCCTCCTCCAGCGTGCGGAGCCGGCGCAGCAGCACCTTGTTGAGCTCGCGCGCGTCGGCCGGCGCGATCTCCCGCAGGTCACCGGCGTCGGCGAGCTCCGGCGGGAGCAGGTCCCGAAGCCCTCCGGCGTCGGCGAGTTCCGGCGAAGGCAGGTCCCGGGGCTCTCCGGCAGGAGCGGCCGTGCGGGACGGACCTCCCGTCGACGGGTGGGCGGAGGCGGGCAGTTCCCCAGTGGTCGTGGCCATCGGACTCCCTCTCTCGTGCTCTCTCGTGTCGGCGCGGTCTGCCCCCCGGTACCCCGTGTCGGCGGATCGATGCAGCCGCCCCCCATGGAGGTTTCGTGAAGCCCGCAACGGCTCCGAGGTGGGCGGCGGCCTGTCCGGGGCGCGGACGCGCGTCCGGGCGACGGGCGGCGGGCGGCGGGCGGGGCGCACGGCCGGGGGGCAACCGTTGTCCGGCGGTGTGCGGGCTGGGGTAGCCTCCGAAGGCGGTACAACACCTGGAACGACGGCCAGGTCCCCCGGCCCGTCCTTCGGGGTGCCCACGACCGGATTCGGGCCAGTCGGCCCGGCGTTCCACGGAGGCGACGTTCGATGGCTGGCCCGACCACGTCCCGCGACTCACAGCACCGCCCGGACGAGGGGGCGGGCGCCGCGCAGGTGGGCGAGCCGGAACTGCGGCTGCTGCTGGCCGGGTTGACGGCGGTGCGCGACGGCGATTTCAGCACCAAGCTGCCGGGCGACGCGGACGGGCTGCTGGGCGAGATCGCCACGGTGTTCAACGGCATGGTCGACCAACTGTCGCGGTTCACCTCGGAGGTGACCAGGGTCGCCCGGGAGGTCGGCACCGAGGGCCGGCTCGGCGGCCAGGCCCAGGTGCCCGGGGTGTCGGGCACCTGGGAGGACCTGACCGACTCGGTCAACGCGATGGCGGGCAATCTCACCACCCAGGTGCGGGACATCGCCCAGGTCGCCACCGCGGTGGCCAAGGGGGACCTGTCGCAGAAGATCACCGTCGATGCCCGGGGCGAGATCCTGGAGCTGAAGAACACCGTCAACACGATGGTCGACCAGTTGTCCTCGTTCGCCGGCGAGGTGACCCGGGTGGCGCGGGAGGTCGGCACCGAGGGCATCCTGGGCGGCCAGGCCGACGTGAAGGGCGTCTCGGGGACGTGGCGCGACCTCACGGACTCGGTGAACTTCATGGCCGGCAACCTCACCGGCCAGGTCCGCGCGATCGCCCAGGTGGCCACGGCGGTCGCACGCGGGGACCTGTCGCAGAAGATCACCGTCACCGCGCGCGGCGAGATCCTGGAACTGAAGGAGACCATCAACACGATGGTCGACCAGCTGTCCTCCTTCGCCGACGAGGTGACCAGGGTCGCCCGGGAGGTCGGCACCGAGGGCCGGCTCGGCGGCCAGGCCGAGGTGGAGGGCGTCTCCGGCACCTGGAAGCGCCTCACCGAGAACGTCAACGAGCTGGCCGGCAACCTCACCCGGCAGGTCCGCGCCATCGCCGAGGTCACCAGCGCCGTCGCCGCCGGCGACCTCACCCGCTCGATCAGCGTGGACGCCTCCGGCGAGGTCGCCGACCTCAAGGACAACATCAACGCCATGGTCGGGTCGCTGCGCGAGACCACCCGCGCCAACGAGGAGCAGGACTGGCTCAAGACCAACCTCGCCAGCTTCTCGGCCCTGATGCAGGGCCGGCGCGACCTCGGGGTCGTCGCCGAGTCCGTCATGGACGAACTCGCCCCCCTCGTCGGCGCGCAGTGCGGCGTCTTCTACCTCGCCGAGGACAGCCCCGTCGGGACGGTGCTCCAGCTGGTCGGCTCCTACGCCTTCCCCGACGGCGAGCGCCCCACCCGCTTCCGCCTCGGCGAGTCGTTCGTCGGCCAGGCCGCGCGCAGCCGGCGCGCCATCACCGTCGACGCCCTGCCGCCGGACTACCTGGCCGCCTCCTCCGGCCTCGGCCGCACCGGGGCGCTGTCCCTGGTGGTGCTGCCCATCGTGGTCGAGGACCAGGTCCTCGGCGTCATCGAACTGGCCTCCGTCCAGCCGTTCACCCAGGTCCACCTGGACTTCCTCGACCAGCTCATGGAGACCATCGGCGTCAACGTCAACACCATCATCGCCAACGCCCGCACCGACGAGCTGCTCGGCGAGTCCCAGCGGCTCACCGCCGAACTCCAGGTCCGCTCACAGGAGTTGCAGGCACGCCGGGACGAATTACAGGCCTCCAACGCCGAGCTGGAGGAGAAGGCCGACCTGCTGGCGGCACAGAACCGCGACATCGAGACCAAGAACCTGGAGATCGAACAGGCCCGCCAGGAACTGGAGGAGCGCGCCCACCAGCTGTCCCTCGCCTCGAAGTACAAGTCGGAGTTCCTGGCCAACATGAGCCACGAACTGCGCACGCCGCTCAACAGCCTGCTCATCCTCGCCCAGCTGCTCGCCCAGAACCCCACCCGCAACCTGACCGCCAAGCAGGTCGAGTACGCCGGGATCATCCACTCCGCGGGCTCCGACCTGCTCCAGTTGATCAACGACATCCTCGACCTGTCCAAGGTCGAGGCCGGAAAGATGGACCTCAACATCGAGGCGGTGCCGCTGCGCGCGCTGCTCGACTACGTCGAAGCCACCTTCCGCCCGCTGACCAGCCAGAAGAACCTCGCCTTCACGGTGCGGACGGTCCAGCAGATCCCCGCCGAACTCCTCACCGACGACTACCGGTTGCGCCAGGTGCTGCGCAATCTGCTGTCCAACGCCGTCAAGTTCACCGAGCAGGGCCGGGTCGAACTGCGCATCGAGCCCGCCGACGAGACCGACCTGCCCGACGCCGTCCGGCGCGGCGGCCCGGTGCTCGCCTTCCACGTGAGCGACACCGGAGTCGGCATCGCCCCCCAGCACGTGGAGAGCGTCTTCGGCGCCTTCCAGCAGGCCGACGGCACCACCAGCCGCAAGTACGGCGGCACCGGCCTCGGGCTGTCCATCAGCCGCGAGATCGCCTACCTGCTCGGCGGCGCGATCACGGTGGAGAGCACCCTGGGCCGGGGCAGCACCTTCACCCTCTACGTCCCCGCGACCCGCCCCGACCTGGCCGAGACCGGCGCCGACGGGGCCCGCAAGGCGCTGGGCGCCGGGGGCACCGGCCCGTCCGAGGCGCCGGAGCGGGCCCCCTCGCCTCCCGCCGCCGGCCGGCCGCGGCGCCTGCTCGTGGTCGAAGGCCGCCCCAACGGCCTGCTGTCCCTGGTGGCGGAGAACGCCGTCGCCGACCTCGCCCGCTCCGCCGGCGCGCAGCGCCGGGTCGAGATAGTCACCACGGTCGGCGCCCCGGAGGCCGCCACTGCGCTCGCCACCGCCCCGTACCACTGCGTCGTCCTGGAGCTCGACCTGCCGGACAGCGCGGCGGCCACGCTCCTGGCGGAGATGGAACGCGACCCGGCCCTGCACACCGTCCCGGTGCTGGCCCACAACAGCCGGGGCGTCACCACCGGCGACGAGCACGCCGTCCGCCGGGAGGGGGAACGGCCGCTTGAGCTCATCTCCAGCCTCGACGAGCTGCGCGAACGCATCGCCCTCCACATGAGCGCCGACGGGCCCGGGCGCGTCCTGCCCCCGGCGCGCCGCACGGACGGGAACCCCGCCCGGGGCCGCGGAGGCGACCCGGTGCTCTCCGGCCGCACCGCGCTGGTGGTCGACGACGACGACCGCAACCTCTTCGCGATCACCAGCATCCTGGAGCTGCGCGGCATGCGGGTCCTCCAGGCCGAGAACGGGCTCGCCGCGCTCGAAGCCCTCCGCGCGCACCCCGGGATCGACGTGATCCTGATGGACGTGATGATGCCCGAGATGGACGGCTACACCGCCACCGCGGCGATCCGCGCCATGCCCGAGCACGAGGGGCTGCCGATCATCGCGGTCACCGCCAAGGCGATGATCGGCGACCGGGAGAAGAGCCTGGCCTCGGGAGCCAGCGACTACATCACCAAGCCGGTGGACGCCGACGAGGTGATCGGCAGGATCAGGGACCACCTCACCCGGTAGTCGCCCTGCCCCATGCCCCGCGTCCCCTCGCACCCACCCCGACAGTCCAGAGCTCAGGAGCCGACAGCCGTGCACCATCCGCAGGAGCCGCGCGCCACGGACCGTCCGCAGGAGCCGCGCGCCACGGACCGTCCCGCAGCGGCCTCACCGACCGGTCCGGCCGCCGACACGCCGAGGGTCGGGGCGCAGCGGCGCGCTGCGGAGGCGCAGGCAGCGGCCCGGGCGCGCGCCGAAGGCGAGTCCGCGGCGGTCGACCGGCTCGCCACCACGGTGGAGCGGCTCAGGCTGGAACTGGAACGGGCCCAGGCCCAGGCGGCGGGCCGCGCCGTCGTCGAGATGGGCGTCGGCGTGCTGGTGGAACGCCTGCGGTGCGGGCCCACCGAGGCCGCCGGGCAGCTGGAGAGCCTCGCGGAGCAGGCCGGGGTGACGGTCCTGGCGCTCGCCGCCGACCTGGTCAACCAGGCCGCGGCGGACGAGATCTCCGCCCTCGCCCGCGAGTTCGTCGCCGACGCCTCGGTTCCCCCCACCGAAGCGGTGGCCGTGCGGCTGCGCAGTGCCGAGGCGGACGTGCTCGCGAGCGGTGACGCCGCGGCGGCGGCGCGTTCCATGCTGGAGCACGCGCTGCGACCGCTCGGCGCGGTCGCCGTCGCCATCTGGGCCGCCCACCCGGACCTCTCCCTGTCACTGGCGGGCAGCGCCGGTTTCCCCGAGGAGGAGGCACGCCGCTGGCGCCACGTCCCGCCGGGCGTGCCGACCCCGGCCCGCCGTGCCCTGGACGAGCGCGCGGCGGTCGGCTACCCGACGCTCGCCGGCGCCTCGCTGCCCTCGATCGGCCAGCACGAGATCCACGGCGGCCGGCTCGCCGTCCCGGCCGGCGTCGGCGGGCGGCTCATCGGCGTCCTGGAGATCTGCTGGCCCGACACGCTGCCCGAGCGCTCCCAGCCGCTCCAACGCCAGTTCGAGGCGCTCGCCGAGCTGGCCGCCACCACGCTGGAGTCCTGGAGCGGGCAGGAACCCGCCGCCTGCGACCCGGCCGACGCGCAGTTCGGCGAACTGCGGCAGCTCACGGACGGCCTGCTCGACCCGTGCATGATCCTGCGGGCGGCGCCGGACAGCGACGAGTTCCCACCCCGGTTCGTGATCCGCCACCTCAACCCGGCCTTCGTCGACTTCGCCGGCCGGCCCACCGGCGTACTCACCGGCACCCGCCTGCTGGAGGCGTACCCGCTGGCGGCCGAACCGGGCGGCCTGGCCGACAAGGTCGAACACGTCTTCGCCACCGGGGAACCCTTCCGCGCCCAGGACATGCGCCTCGCCGCCCTGGTCGACGGAGTACCGCTGACCACCCGGGCGCAGGTGAGCATCAGCCGGCACGGCAGCCACCTCGCGGTCGTCTGGCGCCTCGACGACGGCACCCCGCGCGTCGCCCGCCTGCTGCAGCACGCCCAGCGGCTCGGCCGGATCGGCGGTTTCGAGGAGAACCTGCGGACCCGGCAGATCGCCTGGAACGAGACGGTGTTCGAACTGCACGGGCTGCCGCCCACCGCCGCGCCCCTGGCCCTCGACCAGCTCCCCGACCACGCCCACCCGGACGACCGCCACGCCATCGACCGGTTCCTGCGCACCCTCCTGCACCACCAGCGCCCGGCCTCCACCGCCTTCCGCCTCCAGCGGCCGGACGGCGTCACCCGCCACATCCGCGTCGTCGCGGAGCCCGTCCGCGATCCCGGCAGCGGGCTCGGCAACGACCCCGGCAGCGGGCTCGGCACCGTCCGCGGCGCCTACCAGGACATCTCCGCCCAGCACTGGACGGAGGTCGCACTCGCCGCCACCCGCGACCAGCTCGCGCAGAGCGAGCAGCAGGCGGCCGAGCGCAGCCGCCTCGCCCTCCAGCTCCAGCACGCCATCATGCCGCCCACCCGGGGCCCGCTGGACCTGCACGATCTGAGCGTCGCCGTGCGCTACCGCCCGGCGGAGAAGGACCACCTGGTCGGCGGGGACTGGTACGACACCCTCGCCCTGCCCTCGGGAGACGTCCTGCTGTGCGTGGGCGACGTCTCCGGACACGGCATCGAGGCCGCCACCGGCATGGTCGCGCTGCGCAACGCCCTGCGCGGCCTGGCCGCCACCGGCGCCGGGCCGGCCCAGCTGCTGAGCTGGCTCAACAGCGTCACCCACCACCTGACCGACAACGTCACGGCCACCGCGGTGTGCGGCCTCTACGAACCCGCGACCCGCCGGTTGCGGTGGGCCCGCGCCGGGCACCCGCCGCCGGTCCTGCTGCGTGGCGGGCGGGCGGACATCCTGCCCCAGCTGGGCGGCATCCTCCTCGGCGCGATCGGCCACGCCGACTACGAGCAGGGCGAGCTCGTCCTGGAGGCCGGCGACACGCTGGTGATGTACACCGACGGACTCATCGAGCGCCGCGACGAATCCCTCCAGGCGTCGCTGACCAGCCTGACGGCCCTCGCCGAGGAGTCCCGCACCGGGTCGACCACCGGCTCGGACACCGGCTCGACCACCGGCTCGGCCAACCTCGAAGAGCTCCTGGACCACCTGCTGCGCTACAGCAACGCCGACACCGACGACGACACCTGCCTGGTCGGAGTGATGGTGCGGTAGCGGTCGGACGGCCACGACCGGCGCATGTCCGCGGCGAACCGGGGCAGCCGAGCCGCCACGGGGGGCGGAACCGGCGGGTGTCGCGGGCGCGGGCCGGGGCAGACGCCCAGGCATGAACCCGATCGAACGGGCCCTGCGCGCCGTGGACCGCTTCCAGCAGCACCGCCGGGTGCCCGCCGTCGTCATCGGCGTCGTGCGCAAGTACGGGGACGACCGGGGCGGGCTGCTGTCCGCCCTGATCACCTACTACGGCTTCGTCGCCCTGATCCCGCTGCTGCTCCTGCTCAGCACCGTCCTCGGCTTCGTCCTGCACGGCCACCCCGGGGCCCAGCAGTCGGTGCTGAACTCGGCGCTCGCCGACTTCCCGATCATCGGCGACCAGCTGCGCCAGAACGTCCACTCCCTCCAGGGCAGCGGCCTGGCGCTGGCCATCGGCGCGCTCGGCCTGCTGTACGGGGCGCTCGGCATCACGCAGGTCCTCCAGCACGCCATGGCCGAGGTCTGGAACGTGCCCGGGGTGCAGCGGCCCGGCTACTGGCCCCGGCTGGCACGCGGCCTGCTGCTGTTCACGGTCCTGGCCGCCGGCCTGGTGCTGGGTACGGCGGCCGCCTCGCTGGTCGGCAGCGCCCTGGGCGGGGTGCCCGCCCGGGTCGGGGGCCTGCTGGTCTCGGCGCTGCTGAACACCGCCCTGTGCCTGGCCTGCTTCCGGGTGCTCACCCCGCGCGAGATCCCGACCCGGGCCCTGCTGCCCGGCTGCGTCGTCGCCGGGCCGCTGTTCACCGTCCTCCAGGCCTTCGGTTCGCTCCTGGTGACCCACGAACTGCGCCACGCGGGCCAGGTCTACGGCTTCTTCGCGACCGTGATCGGCCTGCTCTCCTGGCTCTACCTGGCCGCGCAGATCACCGTGTACGCCGCCGAGGCCAACGCGGTGCTCGCCCGTCGGCTGTGGCCCCGCAGCCTCCTGCAGCCGCCGCTCACCGCCGCCGACGAGAAGGTGCTGTCCTCCGTCGCCCGTCAGGAGGAACGCCGCCCCGAACAGCACGTCGAGGTCTCCTTCCACGACGGGGAGCGGCCCGGCGGGGCCGGGGAGGACGGCCCGCACGGCCCGTCCTCCCCCGGCGCCCGGTGACACCCCCTGCGGCTACCGCCCGTCCCGGCCCGGACGGTGCAGCTCGCTCGCCGGGGCGGCGGTCGCGGGCCGGTACACGGTGAGCCCGGCCGGGGCCTTGGACAGCCGCAGGGCCCCGCGCGCGGGGACGCTCTCGCCGTCGACGGCGATGCGGGCGGCGTCGCCGAGGGAGTCCAGGTCCAGGGCGCGCAGCCGGGCGGCCCGGTAGACCCGGGACCGGTCCAGGGTGCCGGACAGGAAGGCGGCGGCCAGGCGGGTGCGGGCGAAGGGCCGGCCGCCGTCGACGACCCGGACGTCGAGCTGTCCGTCGGCCAGGGCGGCGCGGTGGGTGGGGGCGAAGCCCGCCGGTTCGTACGCCCCGTTGCCGGCGAACAGCAGCCACAGCCGGTGCGGGCGGCCGTCGGCGTGGACGGTGACGGGTTCGGCGGTCGGCAGCAGCTTGGCGACGGCCACCGCGAGGGCCGGCCACTTGCCGATGCGCTTCTCCAACTTCTCCCGCTGGTGGACGAGTTCGGGGTAGATGCCGAGGCTGAAGGTGTTCACGAAGGTCCGGGCGCCGGCGTCGTCGGTGGCCAGGCCCAGGTCCACGCCGACGGCGGTGCCGGCCTGGACGGCCTCGGCGGTGGCCTCGTGGGTGGTGGCACCGAGGTCGAGGGCGAAGTGGTTGAGGGTGCCGCCGGGGAAGACCGCCAGCGGCAGCGCGCGCTCGACGGCCAGCGCCGCGGCCAGGTTGACGCTGCCGTCGCCGCCGCACACCCCGAGCGCGCCGCCGGCCCTGGCGGCCCGGTCGGCGGCCTCCGTCAATGTCTTCGCCAGGTCGTCCTGCGGCCCGCACACCCGGACGTCCGCCTCGGGCAGCAGGGCGCGCAGCGTCCCGGCCACGTCCTCGGCGGCGGGAGCGAGCGGAGAGCCGCTGCCGGAGCCCGAGTTGACCACCACCGACAGCCCCCTCCCCTGCGGCAGGGCCGGGGCCGGGCAGGCGGCCGGGGCGGCGGGCGGCGGCACGTCGGACGAGCGCGGCCACCAGTGCAGGGTCGCGGCGGCCGCCGCCGTACCCAGGGCCGCACCGGCCAGGACGTCGCCCGGGTAGTGCGCGCCGGTGTAGACGCGTGAGAGGGCCACCGCCGCCGCGACCGGCGCGACGGCCGCGCCCAGCAGCGGGGACTCGATCGCCACACCGGCGGCGAAGGCGGCCGCGGACGCGGAGTGACCGGAGGGGAAGGAGGTGGTGACGGGCTGGCGCAGCAGCCGACGCACGGCCGGGACGGCGTCCAGCACCGGGCGGGGCCGGCGGGTGGCGTGCTTGGCGACGGTGTTGGCGGTGGCCGAGGCGATGGCGAGCGAGCCGAGGCCTCGCAGGGCCGCGCGGCGCCCGCGGCGTCCGCCGACCGCGCCGAGGACGGCGGCGGTTCCCATCCACAGCACTCCGTGGTCGGCGGCCCGGCTCAGCGCCCGCAGCCAGGGGCGGGTGCCGTGCAGCGGCGCGGCGGCGATGCGGTCGAAGAGGGCTCGGTCTATGGCGTCCAGTCGTGTGGTCTTCAGTCGCTTCATCCGACGAACCTACGGCGCGCGGGCGACAACACCGGGGAGGAGGCCGGGGGTGTGTCGCGGCGGCCGGCCGTGACGGGGCCGCGTACAGGATCCGGAACTCCCCCAGCAGGGCGGCTCGGTGTGGCCGCTACCCCACGCCGCTACCCCGCGCCGCTACCCCGCGCTGCTACCCCGCGCCGCTACCCCGCGTCGCGCGGCGGCAGCCCTCGGGTGATCCGGTTGAACAGCTCGGCCAGCGGCTCGCCGAGGTCCTGACCGAACTCGGTCAGCCCGTAGGTGACCTGGGGCGGTGTCGTCGGCTCGACCTTCCGCCAGACCAGGCCGTCCTGGACCAGCGCGCGCAGGGTCTGGGCGAGCATCTTCTCGCTGATGCCGTGGATGCTCTCGCGCAGCTCGTAGAACCGGAGGTCGTTGCTCCGCAAGGAGATCAACACCCAGATGCCCCACCTGCTGGTCACGTGGTCGACCACATCCCGCGCGGGGCAGTCGGTGTGAAACACCTCATACCGCTTCCCGGCCTCGCCCTGCCTGTGCTGCACACCTACCACCATGTCCTGAGCTTACGTCAAGGTATGTCCTTACCAAGGGTTAGCCCCGGCTCCTAGCGTGAGGACCACCGAGGCCACAGCGGCCACGGCGGACGTCGAACGAGGAGTTGACCATGATCGTGGTGACCGGGGCTACCGGCAATGTGGGCCGGCCGCTGACGCGGGCGCTGGCCGAGGCGGGCCAGCAGGTGACGGCGGTGTCGCGACACGCGGCGGCGGTGCCGGACGGTGTCCGCCACGGGGCGGCCGACCTGGCCGGGCCGGCCGGCCTCGAACCCGCGCTGGCCGGGGCGAAGGCGCTCTTCCTGCTGCTGTCCGGCGACCTGCACGCCGCCGGGGCCAACCCGGCCGACCTCATCGGCCAGGCCGTGGCCGGCGGGGTCCGCCGGATTGTCCTGCTCTCCTCGCAGGGCGTGGCGACCAGGCCCTTCGGCCCGACGCGGATCGCGATGCGCGAACTGGAGGACGTCCTGCGGGGGTCCGGCGTGGACTGGAGCATCCTGCGGCCGGGCGGCTTCGCCTCCAACGCCCTGTGGTGGGCCGAGTCCGTCCGCGCGCAGCGGGTCGTCGCCGCGCCCTTCGGCGACGTCGGGGTGCCGATCGTCGACCCGGCGGACATCGCCGACGTCGCGGCGGCCTGCCTGCTGGAGGACCGGCACAACGGCGGCGTGTACGAGCTGACCGGCCCGGAGGTGATCACCCCCCGCCAGCAGGCGCAGGCCATCGCGGCCGCCCTGGGCTCTCCGGTACGGTTCCACGACCTCACCCGCGACGAGGCCGGCGCCGCCATGGCCCAGGGCATGCCGGTGGAGCTCGCCCAGGACACCCTGGACATCCTCGGCTCCCCGAACCCGGCCGAGCTGCGCGTCAGCCCGGACGTCCAGCAGGTCCTCGGCACCGCCCCGCGCCCCTTCGCCGCCTGGGCCGCCCGCAACGTCGCCGCCTTCCGCTGAGCCCGCCCAACCGGCCCCGTCCGCACCACACCGGCTCACGGCCGACGGCCGACTCCGGATGTTCCGGGTGTGGAACCGCCGATCCCGGGCAGACGCCGTCCGGGGCGGACCGAGCCCCCACTACCGAGAGGAGTGATCCGATGAGTGCCAAGGACAAGCTGCACAACGCGGCCGAGAAGGTCCACGGCAAGGCCAAGGAAGCCGCCGGACGGGCCACCGGCGACCGGGTCGTCGAGGCCGAGGGCCGGGGCAAACAGATCAAGAGCGACCTGAAGCAGGCCGGCGAGAAGATCAAGGACGTCGGAAAGGACTGACCCGGCGCACGGCGGCCGCGCCCGCGCGGCCGCCCCGCCCGCCCGGCCGGCTCAACGGTCCCCGCCCCCGGCCCGAGGGACCCAGGAACCCGTGGAGACGCCGCAGTCCCGCGTGACCGGCGAGAGCGCCCGGCCGCCACGCGCCGGTCGGCCCGAACCCTCTCGGGGTTCGGGCCTGACGGTGGCGACCTGCACACGCGGCGGGTGTGCGGCTGGGGTGTGATCAGCCGATCTGGCCCCAGGGAGAGAAAGGACCGCCAGGGGTGGCCTGGCTGCTGCCGGCGACGTTGCCGTTGGCGGAGGTCACATAGATGGCGATGGTGTTGAACTGGCTGAACACCACGCTCGGGTCGCTGGCCACACCTGTGGGGTCACCCGCGTCCGCGATCGTGACCCACGATCCGAACGGTCCGCCCGGGGTGTTCTGGTTGCTGCCCTGGATGGTGCCGGCGGTGGTCCGGGCGTAGAGCACCATCGTGCCGTTGGGCACCTGAAGCGCAGCCGGCTTGCCGACGAACCCACCACCCGTCGAAAGCTGCTGCCAGGGAGAGAAAGGACCACCCGGCGTGCCCTGACTGGCACCGACGACATTGCCGTTCACGGACGTCACATAGACCGCGATGGTGCCGGACTGAGTGAACACCACACTCGGGTCACTCGCCACACCCGTCGGATCACCCGCATCCGCAGCCGTGACCCACGACCCGAACGGACCACCCGGGGTGTTCTGGTTGCTGCCCTGGATGGTGCCGCCCGTAGTACGGGCGTAGAGCACCATCGTGCCGTTGGGCACCTGAAGCGCAGCCGGCTTGCCGACGAACCCACCACCGGTCGAAAGCTGCTGCCAGGGAGAGAAAGGACCACCCGGCGTGCCCTGACTGGCACCGACGACATTGCCGTTGACCGACGTCACATAGACCGCGATGGTGCCGGACTGAGTGAACACCACACTCGGGTCACTCGCCACACCCGTCGGATCACCCGCATCCGCAACCGTGACCCACGACCCGAACGGACCACCCGGCGTGCTCTGGTTCGTGCCCTGAATGGTGCCGGCCGCAGTCCGGGCGTAGACCACCATGAGGCCGCTGGGTGTCTGGAGCGCGGCCGGCTTGCCGACGAACCCGCCACCCGTCGAAAGCTGCGCCCACGGAACGAAAGGACCGCCGGGGGTGTTCTGGTTGGTGCCGTACACGTTGCCGTCCGCACCGACCCGGTACAGGGCGATGGTGCCGTTGCTGGTGAGCACCGTCGAGTCGGCGGTGCCCCGGGCGTTCGGGGCCTGCGGCGCGATGGTGAAGGCGCCGCCCTGGTAGGTGTGCTCCTGGCCGTCGATCTCGTTGGCGATCATCGAGATGTTGAACGTGCCTGCCGCCAAGGGGGCGGTGTCGAAGGGAACTTGGTAGTTGGTGGCGCCGCCGCTGGTGGCGCGGAAGCGGTTGTAGTAGCCGTTCGGGCCGGTGACCACGTAGTCGAGCCAGTTGATGACGCCGCTCTGCGTCGGGTGTGCCGTGAGGTTCAGCGTGCCGGACACGGTCTGGCCCGAATTGAAGCCCCACAGCAGGACGTTGAAGTCGGCGGGGATGGCGGGAGCGAGGTTCTTGGAGCGCAGCAGCTCGAAGGAGGAGGTGGGGTAACCATCGATGGAGGACCAGTGGGTGTTGGCCGAGTACTCCTTGGTCGGGACGCTGCTGTTGTCCTCGGCGATGTACGTGAAGTCGCCGGCGGCCTGGTTGGTCCAGCCTGCGAACAGGTTGATGTGCTTGCCGGCGACGGCGAGGGCGTCGCCGGGCTGGAGCTGGGACCAACTGCCGAGCTTGGTGCTGTACTTCGGGTCGTCGATACCGGGTGCGGGGTACGTGACCGGCGGGCTGCCGGGGAGTTGCCAGGCCATGTCGACGAGGCCGCCGCAGTCGGTGCGGTACGGGCCGCCGACCGCGCTGTCGGAGAACGACTGACCCTCGTTGTAGGTGACCCCGTGGGCGACCCAGTCCCGGGCGCGCTGGACCATCTGGGCGCCGGTGAGCTTGTTCCCGACACCGGTGCCGAGGGTGCCGGTGGAGGTCGGCGCCTTGTTGCCGTCCGGGTAGTAGGTGCCGTCCGCGGAGGCGGGGGAGGCCGTGAGAAGACCGGCGGCCACGGCGGTCGCGGCGAGCACGCAGACGCGGCGCAGGGCACGGGCGGGACGGGGCGTGCTGGGCATGGGGGTCCCCTTGGACATGGGTAGGCGAGCGATGGTCAGTGCGGGTGGACGGCGGCGGCGTACCGGCCGGCCGTTGCTGCGGTGAGGGCCCGGGCCAGCAGGTTCTCGGCGAGGGCGTGCGCGGTGGCCGGGCCGTCCGCGCGGACGAAGAGCACCAGGGCGATGCCGTCCCGGTCCGGTACGGCGCGGACGTGTTCGAGCCCATGCTCCGGGGTGGCGTGCGCCCACAGGATGTCCTCGACGATCCGCGCCTCGGCGGTCGTGGTGGGCGCACCGCTGATGTCCACGACGGTGGCCCGGACGGCGAGCACGGCGATCAGTCCCAGCCGATGCCGCTGGCGGACGGGCCGGCCGCAACCGGCGGCACGACGGTGGAGCCGTCCCAGCCGATGCCGTCCCAGCCGATGCCGTCCGCGGCCCCGCCGGCCACGACCGCGGGGACGACGGTGGGACCGTCCCAGCCGATGCCCGCCGGCGCCGTGGTCGCGGCGGTGGCGGAGGCCGCGGGCGCCAGGATCCCCGACAGGGCGACGGCTGCGACGGCGGTGGCGAGCAGGCGGGCGGTCTTGGACATGGCGGCACCCCAGGCGGCTTGAGTGGCAGGAGATCTGATCGACAGTCAGATGTTCGGGAGGCTGTGCGGCGGTTGCCCCGCCGCTCTCCCGGTGACCACCATCCTGCTGGCACCGCCCGCGCCCCGGAAGGCGAGAGCCCCGTCAGCAACCGGCCTGGCCGCTTCAGGACCCGACGCCCTGCCGGGCCCCGTCCGGGGCAGGGCTGCTTGTGGAGTCGAAGCCGGGCTGGGATGATCCCGATGTGTCGCACGGCGGCACGGCACGTTCGACGTCGCACCGGGGGGCTGCGCGCATGCTGGACATGCTGGGGTTGGACCGTGTCTCGGAGGCCGTGTACCGGGCCATGCTCGCCGATCCGCAGGGCGGCGTCAGGGAGTTGTGCGACCAGCTGGGCCTGCCCGAGCCCGCCGTACGGGAGGCCCTCGACCGGCTGGCCGATCTACAGCTGCTCCGCGCCTCCCGGGAGGCACCCGGGGTTCTGCTGCCGGTGAGCCCGGCGCTCGGCCTGGAGCTGATCCTGCACCGCCAGGAGCAGGAACTGCTGCGCCGCCAACAGGAGCTGGAGATCGGCAAGGCCGCGGCCGCCCGGGCGATCGCCGAGTACGCCGACCTGCGGCCGAACACCCCGGCCGAGACCGCCGAACGCCTGGTGGGCCTGGACGCGATCCAGGCCAAGCTGGAGATCCTCGCCCAGGAGGTCACCGGGGAGTGCCTGTCCGTGATGCCCGGCGGAGCGCAGTCCCGGGCCAGCCTGGACGCCTCCCGGCCGCTGGACGAGGCGGCCATGCGGCGCGGGGTGGCGCTGCTGACGCTCTACCAGGACAGCGTGCGGCACGATCCGGCGACGCTCGCCTACGCCCGCTGGATGACCGAGGAGAGCGGGCTGGTCCGCACCTGCCCGACGCTGCCGCCCCGGATGCTCATCTTCGACCGCCAGGTCGCCGTGGTCCCGATCGACCCGGCCCACACCCGGCTCGGCGCCCTGTGCACGCGCGAGCCCGGGATCGTCGCCTCCCTGGTCGCCCTCTTCGAGCGGACCTGGCAGGCCGCCGTCCCGCTCGGCGCCGACCGGCGCAAGGACACCGGGACCGGCCTCAGCGCCACCGAGCAGGAGCTCCTGCGGCTGCTCGCGTCCGGCCTCACCGACGAGACCGCCGGCCGGAGCCTGGGCCTGTCGGCACGCAGCGTCCGCCGCCAGATGGCCGGGCTGATGGAACGCCTCGACGCGTCGAGCCGCTTCGAGGCCGGCCTCAAGGCGGCGCAGCGCGGCTGGCTCTGAGCGACCGCTCCCCCGGCACCCGGCCGGCTACGGCTGCCGGGCGAGCAGGTCCTTGATCACGGTGTCGAACCCCCGTGGGGGGCGACCGAGAAGGTCGGCGACGTCGTCCGTCGCCCGGTCGTACCGGTTCTCGCCGTGCAGCCTGGCCATCGTGGCGATGTGGTCGAACACGTGGTCCGGCAGGCCCTGGCTCTTGAGGTCGTGCTCCAGCCACTCCTGGTAGGGCACGTCGACGTACGTCACGTCGCGGCCCAGGGCGGCCGAGAACTCGGCCGCGATGGCCGTCATGTCGCGGGATCGAGCCCCGGTCAGCTCGTAGACGCGGCGGGCCCGGGGAGCAGGATCGAGCAGGAGTGCGGTGACGACCTCGGCCACGTCGGCGGCCGCGACCGGTGAGGTCCGGGCCGAGCCGAAGGGGAGGCGGATCGTGCCGTCCCGCCGGATCGAAGCGGCCGCCACCTCGGTGAAGAGCGGATTCTCCATGAACACGGTGGGCCGGACGTGGACGACCGGCGCCCCGGACCAGTCGAGGACGTGTTCGGCTAGGTAGTGCAGCCGCTGCTGCCGGGACTCGGCGTCGCTGGTGAGGTCCATCTGCGAGACGGTCATCTGCGAGATGCTGACCAGCAGTTCCAGGCCGGCGCTCTCCCGGGCGGCGGCCGCCACCGTCGCCGCGGCCTCCAGGTAGGCGGACGACACGCTCATCCCGAAGTAGGCCCGGCGGCAGCCGGCCAGCGCCTCGACCACGTCCGCACCACGGGTGAGGTCACCGACCAGCACCTCCACGCCGCCCATCGTCCTCAGGTCCGAGGCCCGCTCGTCGTCGTGGTGCACAAGAGCCCTGACGGGCACGTTGTGCGCCCGCAACCGCTCCAGGATCCTTCGCCCGACTCCGCCGACCCCTCCGCCGGCGCCGGTGACAAGGACAGGTTCTACGAGCACGGCGATTGCCTCCTACCTACCTGACCGGGACCTCCGGTGCACTGCCAACGCTCCCGCGCCGGGAAGGTTCCGCGGGTCCTTGACGCCAGGACGGGCGCATCGACGTCCGTGGGGACACGTCGGGCGCATCAGCGTCCGGTCCGGTCCGGGTCGCAGGCCTGGCGGGCGGAGGCGGCGAGCCGGTCGGCGAGCGCGATGACGAGGCCGCGGAGTTCGTCCGGTCGCTCGATGACGAACGGCCGGTCGAGCGAGGCCAGTACGGGGGGCAGCCAGTCGAGCCGCTCCGCCCGCAGTTCGACGTGCAGCCACCGCTCGGTGTGCGGATCCGTTCCTTCCTTGGGCGCCGGTGCGGGCTCCTCGATGCTCGCTACGCTGGCGGGGAGCCGGGCGCGGATCTGCTCGACCGTCCCGTGGATCCGCAGGGTCACCTCGTACCGGTACGCGGCCTTGGCGAGCCCGGACAGGACGCGCCGGGCCGGATCAAGCCCGGCGGGCGGCTCGAACGAGCCCGGCAGGGGCCGCGCGTCCGCGATGCGATCGAGCCGGAAGGTCCGGTCCTGGCCGATCTCGGGATCGACCTCGGGATCGGTGCCCGTGACGTACCACCGCCCCGCGTGGGTGACGATCCCGTACGGGTGCAGCGTGCGTTCGCTCCGCCGGCCGTCCCGGGCGGTGTACCTGATCGAGAGCGGGCGGCGGTGGCGCACCGCGTCGGCGACGGCGAGCAGGACGCCCGTCTCCGGGGTGGCCGCCTCGCCGGGCTCGGCCGTGAAGGCGAGGGATTCCAGGACGGCGTCGAGCCGACGGGCGAGGCGCTCGGGCAGTACCCGGCGGATCTTGGCCGCCGCCGTCTCGCCCGCCGTTCCGGTCGCGGTCGCCGCCGTCTCGCCCGCGGTCCCGGTCGCCGTCCCGCCCGCCGCCCCGGTCGCCGGCAGCAGCCCCGCCCTGCGGCCGACGACGAGGCCGAGCAGCACGGCGAGCGCCTCGTCGTCGTTGAGCATGAGCGGAGGCAGGCGGTACCCGGGGGCGAGCCGGTACCCGCCGTAGCGGCCGCGGACCGCCTCGACGGGGATGTCGAGGTCGACCAGGTGGTCCACGTACCGCCGCACGGTGCGCCCGTCGACGCCGAGCCGGTCGGCGAGTTCGGCCACTGTCCTGATGCCGCCCGACTGCAGGAGTTCCAGGAGGGTGAGCACGCGGCTGGTAGGTCGGCCCATGTCCACGAGCCTAGCGCTGATACCGGACCGATTCTGTCCACTATTTCCTCTACCGTCCGGGGTGCAACGGCTTCACCGACCTGAGGAGAGCGCACCATGGACTTCGTTTCGATCCGGATCATCACGGGCGACATCGCACGCCTCGTCGGCTTCTACGAGCGGGCCACCGGGGTACAGGCGCACTGGTCCACCGAGGACTTCGCCGAACTGCGGACCGCCGGCGGGACCCTCGCGATCGGCAGCACCCGGACGGTGGCACTGTTCGCGCCCGGCTCCGCCCGTCCGGCCGACAACAACAGCGTGATCTTCGAATTCCTCGTCGCCGACGTGGACGACGTGTACCGGAACCTGACCGGCTTCGTCACCGACTTCGTGACCGAGCCCACCACGATGCCCTGGGGCAACCGGTCGCTCCTGCTCCGTGACCCCGACGGCAACCTCGTCAACTTCTTCACCCCCGTCACACCGGCGGCCGTCGAGAAGTTCGCCCACTGACGACAGCCCGGCCGCCCGGGTGGGGGCCGGTCCCGGCGGCGGGCTCCGCACCGGCCCGCGGGCCCGGGCCGCCGCCGGGGGTGGTCGCGGGCGGAGGGCGGGTGCGGCAACCTGGAACCACCACCCCGCACGACCGCGACACCATGGGCCCGCCCCACCGCCGATCCCCTGAGGAGCACGTCATGACCGACCGCACCCGCGAGCACCTGCTCGCGGCCATCGAGATCGCGGCCGACGCCCGGGCGCACGGCAACCACCCCTTCGGAGCGCTGCTGACCGACCCCGCCGGGAACGTCCTGCTCACGGCCGAGAACTCGGTGCTCACCGACCGCGATGTCACCGCCCACGCGGAGACCAATCTGGTGCGGGAGGCCTCGCGCACCCTGGCCCCGACGCAGCTCGTCGACGCCGTCCTGTACACGAGTACCGAACCGTGCGCGATGTGCGCCGGGGCGATCTACTGGAGCGGCATCCGCAAGGTCGTCTACGCGCTCGCCGGGGCGGAGCTGAACGCCATCGCCGGGGTGGACCCGGAGGAACCGGTGCTCGACCTGCCGTGCCGCCAGGTCTTCGCCGCCGGCGGCAGCACCGTGGAGGCGTCCGGCCCGCACCTCTTCGAGGAGGCCGCCGCGGTGCACACGGGGTACTGGGGGTAACGCTCCGGCCCGCCTCTTGGACTCCTCGGTCGGACTGCTCAGGGCTGCTCAGGGCTGCTCAGTCCGGCGGCTCGGGCGGGCGGGGCACGCCGGGCTCAGGCTCGGGCTCAGGCCCGGGCGGCGCGGGTGACGGCGTAGCGGGGCCCGGAAACACCGGATCCGGCGGCGGCTCGGGCACACCGGGCGGCAGCGGAGGGTCCGGCACCAGGGGCGGGGCGGACGGGTCGGCCGGCTTCGGCGGACTGACGGGTCCGACGGACTGGGACTGCGGCTGGAACCGGGACTGCGGCTGAGGCTGGAGCTGCGTGGAACCGTACGGCATGGCTGCTGCTCCCTTTCGTCAGAAGATCCGACCGCCGTAGAACGGGTCGTAGTAGAGCCCGTAGCGGTCGCGGACGTCGGCCGACACGTCGGCCGCGCCGTCGTCGAGGCCGGGACCGTTCCTGATGTCGTCCTTGGACCGGTCGACGTACACCTTCTGCTCGCCGATCTCGATCCGGATCACGGTGCCGGCGGGCAGGATCACCCGCCTGCCGAGGATCCACGGACCGGTGTCGACGACCAGGTGCTGGGCGCCGACGGCCTCGGACAGCTTGTCGATCTTGCCGATCGCTCCGTCGGTGGCCTCGACGTGGAAGCCGATGAGGTCGGTGCCCGCCGTGTGACCGGCGGTGTCCCGGAACTCCCAGATGTTGACGCGATCACTCACGACCGTCTCCTTCCGTCGTCGGGTCTGGCTGTCGGGTCCGGCTGTCAGGTCCGGCTGTCAGGTCTGACTGCCTGATCGGGCTGTCGGATCGGGCTGTCGGTACGCTTCGGCTGCCCCCGATCCGGAGGTTCATGCCACTGTGTCGTCGACCGTGGCCTCGACCGGTCCGCCGCCCTCCTCGACGTGGCGCTTGAAGTCGGTCAGGTCGTCGATCACCCGGCGGTCGACGAAGCCGAGCGCCTCCGCGAGGTGCTCCCAGAGCCCGTGCGGTTCGACCTCCAGCTGGAACATCACCCGGGTGGCGGCGTCGCCCACGGCGTGGAAGGTGACCACACCCTGGTGCCGCACCGGGCCAGGGCCGCTGTCCCACGCCACACGGTCGTTCTCCACCAGCTCCGTGGTCACGGCCCTGAACTCGCGCGGGCCGGCGGCGGTCCGGACCACCCAGCTGGTGTCCTGGCCCGACCGGTCGACCCTGACCACACCCCGCATGAACTGCGGGAACTCCTCACACCTGACCCAGCTCTCGTAGACCGTGCCGAGCGGCGCCGCCACCTCGACGGACTCCTCGATCCGGTGCATCGCTCCTCCTGACATGTCGGTGCCCGCCCGGCCGGCGGGCCTTCAAGCCCCGGCTGCCCCGTTCCCGGGCCGATATGCACCCCGCCTGAACCCTCGACGCGGACCCTCGGCCCGTCCTCCTCACCCGTCTCCCCCGCCTCATCCCCCTCACCCGAACGGCCCATCGCCGTTGCCGGACCCTCACCTCACCTCCGGCAGGTGTGAATCCCGCCGAACGGGAAAACGGGGTCCGGGAAGCGGGCCCGGGGAAGGCCGGCCCACAGCGCCGCGCTGCGGCCGTCGCGGGAGGAGAGCGAGCGTGTGGTGGAGCCTGTTCCGTCTGCTCCTGGCAGGTACGGGGGTGGCCCTGACCACCTACGTCCTGGACCGGACCGCCGAACGGCTGGTCCGCAGATTCGCCCCGCACCGGCCCGGCAGCGTCATGCCGGGGATGCTGCGCAGCTGCCGGCGCCCCCTGGTCACCGTGCTCGCCACCTCCCTGTCCCTCGCCGTCCAGCCGTGGGTCGGTGGTTCGCCGGAGACCCGGGAGCAGCTGCACCACCTCCTGGTCCTGCTGGCGATCGCCTCCGGTGGATGGCTCGGCGCCCGGGCGGTCGGGCTCGTCGTCGAAGGCGCCGTCCGCCTCGCCGTCCACCGCCGCGACCCCTCCTCGGCCGGCCGCGCCCGCACCCAGGCGGGTCTGCTCGGCCGGATCTGCCAGGCGATCATCGCGATCGCCGCCCTGGGCGCGATGCTGATGACCTTCCCCTCCGTACGCGGCATCGGGACCAGTCTGCTCGC
Source organism: Kitasatospora sp. NPDC059803 (assembly GCF_042732255.1). Classification (NCBI taxonomy): domain Bacteria; kingdom Bacillati; phylum Actinomycetota; class Actinomycetes; order Kitasatosporales; family Streptomycetaceae; genus Kitasatospora; species Kitasatospora sp. NPDC059803. The sequence continues at coordinate 28,396 of NZ_JBHWIJ010000043.1, forward strand.
CTCGGCGGGCCTGGTCGGTGTGGTCGCGGGCATCGCCGCGCAGAGCCTGCTGGCCAACCTCTTCGCCGGGGTGCAGCTGGCCTTCGGCGACCTGGTCCGGATCGGCGACGTGGTCGTGGTGTCCGGCGAGTGGGGCACCGTGGAGGAGATCACCCTCACCGCGGTGGTGATCGCCACCTGGGACCAGCGCCGCCTGGTGATGCCGATGTCCTACTTCGCCGGCCGCCCGTTCGAGAACTGGTCGCGCCGCTCCAGCCGGATCACCGGCACCGCCTTCCTCCACCTCGACCACCGGGCCCCGGTCCCCCTGCTGCGCAAGGAGTTCGACGCGTTCCTCGCCGACAGCCCCCTCTGGGACGGCCAGGGCAGCGCCCTACAGGTCGTCGACACCACGCCCACCACCATCGTGGTCCGGCTCCTGGCGACCGCCGCCAACGCCGACGACGCGTTCTCCCTCCGCTGCCAGCTCCGCGAGCACCTGGTGACGCACATCTGCGAACACCACCCCGAGGCGCTCCCCCGGGTGTCCGTCACCCCGGCGCCCCGGACCGAGCCGGACACCCCGCGCGCCCCCTACCCGCCACCCGCTCAGTAGTCACCCAGTAGCCCCTCAGTAGCCGCTCAGCAGAGCACGCACCCGTCGCAGCTCCTCCGGACCGACCGTGCTGTGCCAGCGGCCCGGGTCCGCCGGACGCCGCCCCCACAACAGCAGGACGCGCACCGCGGCGTCGCTCTCGATGGTGGCCGGGCCCTCGGGCGGGGCCAGGGCGATGGACGCGCCACCGGCGTCCGCGGTCACCAGGACGTCGTCCGTCCCGGGGACGCGCAGGCGGGCCTCGACGCGCCCCCCGGGCCCGAGGTCGAGGCCCGCCACGCCCCGGGCCAGCAGCGGCCGGCCGACCAGCCGCACACTGTGCGACGTCATCCACGGCTCGGCGAGCGCCTCCCGGGCCGTACGGTCGTCTCCGGTGAGGTCCCACCGATGGAGGATCAGCTCCTCGCGCAGGTGCTCGGCGAAGAACGGCACCGTCACGGTCCGGCCGGTCCACCGCACCTCGGTGTCCGGGGGCAGCTCGCTCTCCGCGGCCGCGGCGACCTCGGCCAGTTCGGCGCAGCGGGCGGCGAAGGCCTCCCACAGCTGTGCGTCGGACATCCGCCGGTACGGCTCCTCCCGCTCGAAGCCGCGGGTCTCCACGGGCTCGCCCGCGTGGAAGGCGCGCAGGACGCGGGCGAGTTCCTCGGCGTTGCCGGTCTGGTGGGCGAGGACGTCCCGCACCGTCCACGCCTCGCACCACGTCCCGTCGTCGGGCCTGCGTTCCTGGACCGCCCGCACGAACGGGACGAGTTCCGGCAGGACGTCACTGACCGCAGCGGGAATCATGCGCCATGGGTATCCCGGCAGCCGCGCCGGGCAAACCTGCCGCCCGACAGTTCGACTGCCGGACGGTCACCGGCCGGACCGGCGGGCCGTGAGCCCTCGTCGGCGACCGGACGACAAATGTTGATTCTTCAACTATAGTGGCGATGCCGCGCCACCCCGCCACCGGCCCTCCAGGGCCGTCCCCCACCTTGCGGAGGAACCATGGACCAGCTCGTCACCGACAACACCGAGAAGTCGCGCTTCGAGATCCAGGACGGCGGCGAACTCGCCGGCTTCGCCGAGTACCACCGCTCCGGCGACGAGATCGCCTTCATCCACACCGAGATCGACCCCCGCTTCGAGGGCCGCGGCCTGGCCGGCCGCCTGGCACGCGCGGCACTGGACACGGCCCGCGAGCAGGCACTCGCCGTACTCCCCTACTGCCCCTTCATCCGCAGCTGGATCACCAAGCACCCCGAATACACCGACCTGGTCCCCGCCTCCCACCGCGCCCGCTTCGGCCTCTGAGCCGCACGTCGGCCGGCGCCACGGCGACAAGCGGGAGGCCACCCGGCCCCGGATTGCCAACTTCCCTACCGGGGAGGCGGCTTGCCGGGCGCAGTGATGCCTCGCACAATCGCTGTCATGTCGACGAACACCTCGGAAAGCCACTCCGCGCCGTCCCCGGCCCCGGCCCCCGGCAGGCGCGTGCTCCTGATCGGCGCGTCCCGGGGCCTCGGCCTCGCCCTCGCCCAGGAATGGGCGCGGGCCGGCTGGCAGGTCGTGGCCACCGTGCGCGGCTCGGGCCGGACCGGGCTGCACGAGCTCGCCGATGCCGACGCCCACGCCGGGCAGGTCGAGATCGAGACCGTCGACATCACCGAGCCCGAGCAGGTCGCGGCGCTGAGCGGTCGCCTGGCCGGCCGGACGTTCGACCTGCTCTTCGTGAACGCCGGCGTCACGAACCAGCCCGAGGGCACGGTGGCACAGACCTCCACCGAGGAGTTCGTCCGCGTCATGGTCACCAACGCGCTGAGCCCGCTGCGCGTCATCGAGGCCCTCCAGGACCTCGTCCAGCCAGCGGGCACGATCGCGGTGATGTCCTCGGGCCAGGGCAGCGTGGCCAACAACGAGCGCGGCGGCCACGAGGTGTACCGCGGCAGCAAGGCCGCACTCAACACGTTCATGCGCAGCTACGCGGCCCGGCACAGCGGCGAACCCCGGCCCCTGGTCCTCATGGCCCCCGGCTGGGTGCGCACCGACATGGGCGGCTCGGACGCCCTGCTCGGCATCGACGAGAGCATCCCGAACGTGGTCAGGACGCTCGACGCCCTCCGGAGCAGCCCGGGCCTGCACTACGTCGACTACCTCGGCCGAACCGTGGCCTGGTGAGCGCGGCGCTCCGGAACACCACGGCGCTGATGGGCCGCGAGTTCGACCCGACCGTCGAGCCCGCGCAGCACCCTGCTCCCCCGCTCCCGGCTCAGGAGGGGAGGGACGCGAGCCAGTCGGTCAGGATCCGGTTGACCTCGGTGGGGCGTTCCTGTTGGACCCAGTGCCCGCAGCCGTCGAGGATGTGGCTGGAGAGCAGGCCGGGCAGGGTCGCGGGGTAGGCCGCGATCGCGTCGGCCAGCCAGGTGGTGGAGGCGTCCCGGCTTCCGCCGATGAACAGGGACGGCTGGGTGACGGGGGCACCGTCGAAGTCGGCGAGGTCCTCCCAGTCCCGGTCCATGTTCCGGTAGCGGCCCAGCGCTCCGCTCATGCCGGTTCGCTCGAACTCTCCGGCGTAGACGTCGAGTTCCTCCGCGCCGAGCCAGCCGGGCCGCCGTCCGGCGGGGAACCGGTCACGAAGTGTCCCGCCACGGCTGACGAAGTGCGGGTCGGGTGCGCCGGCCGCCGGCATGGTGTCGGCGGACAACGCGGCGTAGAAGCCCGCGAGCCAGCCGCGCACGTCCGGTTCGATCTCGGCCTCGGCCCGGCCCGGCTCCTGGAAGTAGGAGACGTAGAACTCCTCGTCGCCGCCCAGTTGCGCGAAGACCTCGCTGGGCCTCGGGCCGCCCCTCGGGAGGTAGGGAACGCTCAGCAGCCCCACGGCACGGAAGACGTCCGGTCGGATCAGGGCGGAGTTGGCGGCGATGGTCGAGCCCCAGTCGTGGCCGACGATCACCGCGGACCGTTCACCCAGGGCGTGGACCACCGCGACGTTGTCCTCGACCAGGTCGAACATCCGGTACGCGGTCACCTCCTCGGGCCTGGAGGAGCGCCCGTACCCGCGGACATCGATGGCGACCGCGCGGTATCCGGCAGCGGCCAGCACCGGCAACTGGTGGCGCCAGGAGTACCAGGACTCCGGGAACCCGTGCAGCAGCAGGACCAGCGGCCCGGTGCCCTGCTCCACCAGGTGGATCCGGCCGGCGGGCGAGGGAACCAGCCGGTGAGTGGGGCCCGTGGTCCGCGACGGTGACATGTGTCCTCCTGGAATCTCGATCCGGCGTACGCCAAGTTCGGTTCGGCGAACCGACATTCGACGACCCGCTGTTCGGCGGCGTGATGCCGATGCAGTGCCGACGCAGTGCCGATCATGCTGCGCGCGTACCGCGGAGGGCGAGGCCTGTTGCCATTTCAGCAAACCGACCCGCGGCCCGCCCGTGACAATGCTCCGATCGGTCTCTCCGCCCGGGCACTGTCAGGGTCCGGGGTTCTACCGTGACATCGCCGCCGGTTCGTCGATGCCCCCAACCGGCCGGGCCGTCGTGGACGACCACCCGGTCATGGGTGCAACCGTTCTCCGACGCCCCTACCCCCTGGAGAAGACCCGCTGCGCGCTCCCCCGCGGCTGGCCGCCCAGGCTGGCCACCGTGCCCGTTCGCTCCTCCTGCAGATAGATCTCGCAGTCGCCCCCGGAGTAGTAGTCCCGCAGCACCACGAAGACCCCCGACCCCGCGTCGTCCACACTCCCCGCCCGCCAACTCCCCTGGTACTCCCCCAACGCCGCCCCCTGCCCGACGGGATCCTTCGCGCAGAAGTACCCGTCGAGCCGCACCTCACCGAGCCGGCCCCCCTCCCGCAGTTCGATCACCTCGTCCCGCGACGCCCAACGCCCCACGTAGTCCTTCGGATCCGGCCCACCCGACCTGGCCTTCAGATACCCCGCCAGACCCGCGATCAGCAGGACACCCGCCAACAGGACAGCGCCCTCCCGGGACTTCAGGTACTTCCATCGACCAGCCACTGCTCCCCCTCGCTCCACGCCGTCGCACTCGAAGTCACCACGGCCATCTCAGCCCTTCTCCATGACGAACCCCTTGCTCGCCAGCAGCCACAGGTCCTTCTCGTTCTCCTCGGCCGTCAGCCAGATCCTGCAGTCGCCTCCCCCGTCCTTACGGGTCGCCGTCACATACACCCCCTGACCGGCGTCGTCGAGGTAGGACTTCTTCCAACTCCCCTCCAGTTCCGTCAGCTGCGCCGGATCGGCCTCCCTGCTGTCGCACACGTAGGCCGGCACCGTCGCGGACCCGATCCGTCCGTCCGGGAGGAACTCGAGCACCGCCGTACCGCCGCTCCACCGTCCGACCGGGTCGGACACGTCAGGCCAGGAAGGCCGGAACGTCAGCCACACGACCACGCCCACGCCGAGAACACCGAGAACCCCACCCAGCACGCAGAACAGGACGCGCCGTCCCCTCGTCACACGATCCTCCATCGAATACCTGATCGACCAATTCACATGACATTCGAGCACCGAGAACAGTAGTGACCGGTGCCCCTTCGCGGCGAACCTCTCGACCGGGCCTACCTGTGTGCTTCTGTCGCAGACCTGCCCACTCCTTGGCTCGCCGGACACTGTCCGCCTGTTGACATGCACGCGAGAATCATTCGGTGGACATCATCAGCGAACACTCAACGCCCCGCGGACGAACCCGCCGACGGGGAGCGAAGATCTCGCTCCTGCTCACCGCCCTTCTCGCCGGCTCCACCCTCCTCCCGGCGACGGCCTCCGCCGCCGGGCAGGACCCGGAGCAGATCTGTGGCAAGACGGTCCAGGGCCGCATCCTGGAAAAGTACCGGGAGTACCGGACCACGCTCGGCTGCCCCAAGGACAACGAGCAGACCGCTCCCGACGGGGTGGGCCGGTTCAGTGAGTTCGACGGCGGCTCGATCTACTGGAGCCCCTCCACCGACGCCCACGCCATCTGGGGCCTCATCCGCGACAAGTGGGCCGCCATGGGCTGGGAGAAGGGCTCCCTCGGCTACCCCACCAGCGACGAACTGTCCCTCCCTGACGGCGCCGGGAAGCGCCAGGTGTTCCAGGGCGGCTCGCTCTACTGGCATCCCACGCGCTCCAACGGCGTCCACCCCGTCTGGGGCCTCATCGGCCAGCGCTGGGGACAGGCGGGCTGGGAAGGCGGGGTGTACGGCTACCCCGTCACCGATGAACTCCAGCAGGAGGGCGTCACCCAGATGTTCGAGCACGGGCCCATCCGGTGGTCGCCTAACGAGACCGCGAACCCGCTGATTCCCCGCGCGAACACCCAGTTCTTCCAGGGCAGCCCGGCCCCGGGCGATCTGAAGGAGAGCGCCACGCTGCTGCCCAAGGGCCCCGACCGGGGCATCGTCGTGGTGCGCGGCTACATCGGCGACGACGGCAACCCGATCAACCACGCCCTGGGCAACCACCGCCTGTGGAGCACCGAACCCGAAGCCAGCTCCAAGGTGGCCATCGCCTGGGACACCGCCACGGGCCAGGTCGGGATCTACGTCGACCGGTCCTGCGTCGGGGACCTGACGTGCCGCAATGCCAAGCCTCTGGTGCGCACGGAGCACGCCAAGGTGGTCCAGGACGACCGGACCCCGCAGAACGAGTACTGGGCGGAGCCCTACGGTGACGGCGGCATCCGGGTGGACGTGTCGGCGGTCAACTCGTTCGTGGACGTCCCGGGCTCGCAGTACGCGGACCTCGGCCGGATCAACGCGACGTTCCACATCTACCCGCACCGCTACGACGACAAGAACAAGAACTTCACCGGCTTCGACGTCGACACGAACAAGGACAAGTACCCGTCCTGGGAGGTCCTGCGCTACCCCCGCCTGCTGGAGAACTCCGGTTCCCCGCAGGCTCTGTGGCAAGGCGCCGTGTGGCAGGGGTCCATCACGGACCTGAAGGCCCCGCAGCACCTGTGCCACCGGAACGACCCGGACCACGCACCCGTCAACATGACCTGCAACTGATCAACGCGGCAGGGCCGGTCCGTCCGGTCTCCCGCTCAGTCCACCGGCACGACGTACGGCCTGACGGAGTGGGCGCCGATTCCGGCGCTGCGGAGGTGGCCGGGCGAGGGACTCGTCGCCTTGGAGGCCCTGTACTCGTGAAGTTCCGGCCGGTGAGACATGTTGTCCCACTGGCCGGAACTTCACGAGTAGTGAGGCCCCCTGGAAAGCGCCGCACCGGTCGGGCCTTCTCGCGTTCTCGGCCACCCCGATGAGCGCTCACGGTGAGATGAGACCGCTCAAGGTCCGGTGCGACAGGACACCAGGCAGCCTCGATACCGCGCCTCGATACCGCCCCACCCTGCCAACACCCGAGCCCGGCCTGCCCGGACGGGGGCCGGCAGGCCTCGGTCAGCGCACGATGAAGGCCTCGGTGAGGGACCCGCCAGGGGGAAGCTCCGAGCACGGAATGTCGGATGCCTGTTCGGAGATCGATTCGCCGGCCCGGGCGAGGACGACTCGCAGGCAGGCGCTCCCGACTTCCGAAGCCCCCCACCCCGTCGGGTACACCACGTCAGCCATCACACCCACCACAACGGAGCCCCCGTCCCCGGCCAGCGTGACGACGTGCACCGCGGTGCGCGCCGCGAGCGCCTCCAGCGACATGGCCGTCTGCGGACCGGCGGTGAAGGCCGGTACCAGCCCGGCCGCGTACCGATGGGCATCCGCCCCGGCCTCGGCCTGCGCCCGGACGCGACGGTCCCCGGCCGCGGATCGGTCATGGACGGCAGTGACGACGAAGTCCGTCACAGCCAGCACCAGCACGGCGGCGGCCACGGCGAATACCCGGCGAAGAACCCTCATCTGATCCACTCCGAAACAGCCGGCCCTGGCGAACCAAGCGGGTTGGTCAATCGGGAAACGCTGGCGGAAGCACGACGGTACGCCTCCCTCCCCGGCAGGAAAGATGGGGCACCGCGCGTCCCGGCCGGCCGCTCAGCGCTGCACGGCTTCGACCTTCTCCATGGTGAGTACAGCACGGAGTTTCGCGAGGAAGCACGTCATGCGACTCATTCTCCTCCGACCGTCCAACTCATCGGTGGCAGGGCCGGATTCACGATGACCCTATGGTCCGTCGATGTCCTCGACCGCCGTGGGGTTGTCGTAGAGCGGCCAGCCCCCACTCGCAGGGGTGACCGTGGTGGCCGAGCTGGCGACGAGGTCAGCGTTCGGGCGGACGGTCCGGTGCGACCACAGCGCCGCCCCCTTCACTGGCGGGCGGGTCGGGGCAGTTCGTCGAGCCAGGCGCCGATGAGGCCCTGGACGGTCTCGGCGCACTCGACCTGCGGGTTGTGGCCGACGCCGTCGAGCACCGTCGCCGCCATCCGGGGGTAGTGGTCGAGCAGGGCGAGTTGGTCGCGCCAGCCCACCAGGGCGTCCTGCCGGGTGGTGACCAGCAGGTGCCGACCGTGGTGGGCGGGCGCGCGGTGTTCGGGCCAGTGCGGCAGCAGGAAGTCGGCTTCTAGTTCGGCGGCGGCCGCCGGGTCGTGCGCGCGCCATCCCGGCCGGACGTACTGTTCGAAGAGCTTCCAGTTGCGCGTGGTGTGACGGGCCATGACGAGGCCGAAGAGCTCGCGGTCGGCGGGCGGGAGCCGGTCGAGGAGCTCGTCGTCGCGCTCGGCCACGGTCACGCCGGGCAGGGCCCGGTCGGGGCCCCAGTGCACGACCGGTACGAGCAGCGCCGATCCCAGGACCTGCGCCCCGAACCTCGCCGTCACCGCCCGGGCCAGCTGTCCGCCGAACGACTGCCCGAGCACGGCGAAGGGCTGCTCACCCAGTTCGGTGTGGATCCAGTCGAAGACGGCGTCGGCCAGGGCTGCCGCCGACGTCGTCCCCGGCAGCCGGGGGCTGGTGCCGTGGCCGGGGAGGTCGAGGTAGAGCCGCCGCCACCCGGGGCGGTCGGCGAAGGCGGGTTCGACGGGGAGCAGGACCCGGTGGTCGACGGTGTAGCCGTGGATCATGACGAGCGGTGTGCCGTCGCCGAATTCGAGGTGCCGGATGGCGGAGTCGGTCATGACGGAAGGGTCCAACCATCACACCAATGGCAAGGTCAAGCCGACAGGCATCCCGACGTCGGCTCACACCTCGGGCACACACCTCAGACGCACACCTCGGGCTCACGCCTCAGGCCCGGCTCTTGACCTCGGTGAGGTACTCCCGGATGGCATCGCGGTTACGGGTCAGGCACTGGATCCGACGGGTCATCCGCTCCGTCTCGGACTCCAGGGTGCCGATCATCTCCGGTGTGGCGTCGGCGAAGTGGATCGTCCGCGGGCTGTCCAGGCAGGGCAGGATCTGCCTGATGATCCGCGTGGGCAGTCCGGCGTCCAGGAGTCCGCGGATTTGCAGGACCCGGTCGACGAGGTAGTCGTCGTAGGCGCGGTAGCCGTTCGCCTCGCGGTGCGCGGTGATCAGACCCTGCTGCTCGTAGTAGCGCAGCAGGCGCGGAGGAGTGTCCGTCAGCCGGGCGAGTTCGCCGATACGCATGTGACCACCCTCACGCCCGACCGGTGCCGTTCCGGGCTGGACCTTGACATGAATGTCAAGGATAGACGATCGGGCCCATGCCCGAACTTCACTCCCCCAGCCCCTCGAACCCGCCCGCCACCCGGCTTCCCCAGCCCCCGAACCGGCCCGCCATCCGGCTTCCCTGGCCCAGCCTGCTGGCCCTGAGCACCGCCGGATTCGTCACCATCATGACCGAGGCCCTGCCCGCCGGCGTGCTGCCCGCGATGAGTGCGGACCTCGGCGTCAGCCAGTCCGGCGCCGGGCAGTCCGTCACGCTCTACGCGGCCGGTTCCATCGCGGCCGCCATACCGCTGACCGCCGCTACCGCCGGCTGGCCGCGCAAGCGCCTGCTGCTGCTGTCCGTCGGCGGCTTCGCCGCGGCCAACGCCGTCACCGCGGTCTCGACGAACTATCCCCTCACCATGGCGGCGCGCTTCGCCGCGGGCCTGGTCGCAGGCCTGCTCTGGGCCCTGCTGGCCGGGTACGCCCGCAGCATCGTCGCGCCGGAGCAGCGCGGGAGGGCGATGGCCGTCGCCATGGGCGGCTCGACGGTCGCCCTGTCGGTGGGCGTGCCCGCCGGCACCCTGGTCGCGGCGCTGGTGGGCTGGCGCACCACCTTCGGACTGATGAGCGCCGTCGCCGTGGCACTCACCGCCTGGATGCTCGTCGCGCTCCCGGCCGTCCCGGGGCGGCCCGGCCACGCCCGCACCCCCGTCCGGCAGGTGCTGCGAATCCCGGGGGTGGCGGCCGTCCTCACCGTCACGGCGGCCTTCGTCCTCGCCCACAACCTGCTCTACACGTACGTCGCGGCGCTCCTCGCACCCCTGGGGCTCGGCGGCCGGACCGACACCGTCCTGCTCGTCCTCGGACTGTCCTCCCTGGTGAGCATCCTCGGTACCGGGGCGCTGATCGACCGCCACCTGCGCACCCTGACGATCGCCGCCTGCGCCCTGCTCTCCGCCGCGGCCCTGACCGTCGCCGCCGCCCTGCTCACCGGCACCTCCTGGCCCGTCTACGGCAGCGCCGCGGTCTGGGGTCTCGCCTTCGGCGGCGCCGCCACCCTCCTGCAGACGGCGGTGGCCGACGCGGCCGGCCCGGCCGGGGACATCGCCCAGTCCCTGCTCGTCACCTGCTGGAACCTCGGCATCGCCGGCGCCGCGCTCACCGGCGGCATCCTCCTCGACCACGGCGGCCCGAGCACGCTGCCCTGGTCCGCCCTGGCCCTGCTCGCCGCCGCCCTGACCGTCACCGCCGCCGCCCACCGCCACGGCTTCCCCCGCCCCACCGGCCACCCCACCAGCCGCCCCACCGGCTGAACGGTCCGGCCGTCCGCTCGGCTCTGCTGCGGCAATCCCCGAGGCCGTGGTGACGGGAGTGCTGCTGGTTGGTGGCGAGGCCGGCGTCCGCGAGGCGGGCGGTGGCCGCAGTGACCTGGTCGGTGGTGGCGACTTCGACGCCGAGATGGTCGATGCGGGTGTCCTCACAGGCTGGATTGATATCTGCCGATGCAACCTTGCGCCCTGGATCGAAGTTCGTCAACATAGACGTATGTCGAATCAGGAACTTCGAGTGCTCGGCCAGGACGACGACGCGGACGGATGCTGCCCCGGGCTGCTGACCGCCCCACTGGACGAGGACCAGGCCGTGGAACTAGCACGGGTGTTCAAGGCGTTGGGCGATCCGGTGCGGCTGCGGCTGCTGTCGATGATCGCCTCCCGGGCCGGGGGCGAGGTGTGCGTGTGTGACCTGACCCCGGCCTTCGACCTGTCCCAGCCGACGATCTCCCACCACCTGAAGCTGTTGCGGCAGGCCGGGCTGATCGACTGCGAGCGCCGGGGCACCTGGGTGTACTACCGGCTGGTCCCCGAGATGACCGACCGCCTCGCCGGCATCCTGACCCGCCCGGCGGCCGAGCCCCTGCCCGCACCCGCCGGGACCGCCTCGTGAGCACCCAAAACGCGCCGAACACGCCGAACACGCCAACCCCGCCAACCGCACCAACCAGGCCAACCAGGCCAACCAGGCCAACCAGGCCAAACGCTCCAGTCGCGGCCCGGCTGTCGTTCACGGACCGCTACCTCGCGCTGTGGATCCTGGCCGCGATGGGCCTCGGCATCGGACTGGGCCGCCTGGTGCCCGGCCTCGGGGGCGCACTGGCGAAGGTGACCGTCTCCGGCGTCTCGCTGCCGATCGCGCTCGGCCTGCTGGTGATGATGTACCCGGTGCTCGCCAAGGTCCGCTACGACCGTCTCGACACCGTCACCCGCGACCGCCGCCTCCTCGTCCCCTCCCTGCTGCTGAACTGGATCGTCGGCCCGGCGCTGATGTTCGCCCTCGCCTGGCTCCTCCTGCCCGACCTGCCGGAGTACCGCACCGGGCTGATCATCGTCGGCCTCGCCCGCTGCATCGCCATGGTGATCATCTGGAACGATCTGGCCTGCGGCGACCGGGAGGCCGCCGCCGTCCTCGTCGCCCTCAACTCCGTCTTCCAGGTCGTCACCTTCGGTGCGCTGGGCTGGTTCTACCTGTCCGTCCTGCCCGGCTGGCTCGGCCTGGAACAGACCGCCCTCGACGTGTCGGTGTGGGAGATCGCCCACAGCGTGCTGATCTTCCTCGGCATCCCCCTCGCCGCCGGCTACCTCACCCGCCGCCTGGGCGAGAAGGCCAAGGGCCGCACCTGGTACGAGGGCACGCTCCTCCCGCGCATCGGCCCCTTCGCCCTGTACGGACTGCTGTTCACGATCGTCATCCTGTTCGCCCTCCAGGGCGAGGCCGTCACCTCCCGGCCGTGGGACGTCGCCCGGATCGCGCTGCCCCTGCTGGTCTACTTCGCGCTCATGTGGACCGGCTCCCTGTTCCTCGGCCGCGCGGTGGGCCTGGACCACCCGCGGGCCACCACACTCGCGTTCACCGCCGCGGGCAACAACTTCGAACTGGCCATCGCCGTCGCCATCGCCACCTTCGGCGCCACCAGCGGCCAGGCCCTCGCCGGAGTCGTCGGCCCCCTCATCGAGGTGCCCGTCCTCATCGGCCTCGTCCACGTCGCCCTCGCCGCCCGCCGCCTCTTCCCGCAGCCCGCCACTCCCGGAGGTTCCGCCCGTGCCTGAGCCCATGCCGTCCGTGCTCTTCGTCTGCGTCCACAACGCCGGACGCTCCAAGATGGCCGCCGCCTTCCTCACCCACCTCGGAGGCAGCCGGGTCGAGGTCCGCTCCGCCGGCTCCGCCCCCGCCGACACCGTGAACCCCGCCGTGGTCGAGGCCATGGCCGAGGTCGGCATCGACCTCTCCGCCGAGGTGCCGAAGGTCCTCACCGCCGAGGCCGTGCAGGCCTCCGACGTGGTGATCACCATGGGCTGCGGCGACGCCTGCCCGTACTTCCCCGGCAAGCGCTACCTCGACTGGAAGTTGGACGACCCGGCCGGCCAGGGTGTGAATGCCGTCCGCCCGATCCGCGACCAGATCGAGACCCGGATCCGCGGCCTGCTCACCGACCTCGCCATCCAGCCTCGCGCGTGAGAGCCCATCGGTAGCCCGGGGCAGCCCTACACGCCGGGCGCACCCCGACACCGGGCGTTCGGCCGCCAGCCACCGGCCACCGGCCACCGAGATCCGGACAACTCGGGCCCGCAGCCGTCCGAATTCGCCGGGACCGTCGGCGGCCGGGCGGCGACTGCTTCTACGCTCGCGTCCACACCATGGTCCGAGGGGGGAACGCCGTGGCCCGTAGGCCCGTACGACGACGCCGGTCCACTGCCGCCCGCCGCGCACAACAGGCCCGGGACAACGCGCTGACGCTGGGCATCGCGGCGCTGGTCGCGGTCGTCGTGGTGTCGTTCGTGCTGACGTGGCTGGCCCACCACCTGCTCCTGGTCGCCGCGCTGCTGGCCGTCGGCCTGGTGGTGTGCGCCGTCGTGCTGCGCCTGCGGCAACTGGCCCGGCGGCGGGAGCTGGCTGCGCGCACGGCGCAGCTGCGGCACATCGGCCCGTTCCTGACCATGAGTCCGAAGGCGTTCGAGCACGCGCTGGCGGACCTGTGCAGGCGGGACGGGTGCACGAAGGTGACGGTGGTCGGCGGGGCCGGCGACCTCGCGGCGGACGTCCTGGCCACCACCCCGTCCGGACAGCGGCTCCTCATCCAGGCCAAGCGGTACGGGCCACGGACCTCCGTCGGCTCCCAGGACGTCCAAAAGGTCAACGGTACCTACCGCGACGTCCACCGCTGCGACCTGGCGGCCGTGGTGACGACCAGCTCGTTCACCAAGGCCGCCGCCGCGTTCTGCGCGAACGTCGGCATCCACGCCATCGACCGCCGGGCCCTGGCCCTGTGGGCCGAGGGAACCGGCAAACCCCCCTGGGCCTGACCGCCCGAACCCCCGGGCCCGCACCGGCCCTGAAGCTTGTTGCAGAAGGCCGGAGGGCAGATCGGTGTGTGCTCTGACCTGTTGGTTCATGCGGTTCGGGCCGGGATTGTGCATGTGGGCGATGGCCGATGGCCTGCACCAGGCGGTGCAGGCCATCGCTTTCTGTCGGCAGCTTCAGGGAATCTGACTGACCATCAACGATCAGGGAGAGGCCGTTCTTGACCGACTGACGTGTGAACGTGAGCGCTCGCCGACCGTGTCGACCTTCGATCGGTGTGCGTGCTACGTTCCGTGCCCTAACCACAAATAGGTGACCCCGGCAGCGCGCCAACGCTCCGGGGTCCGGCAACAGGAGACAGACCTCCCGATGCGTGTCCATCGTAGCGCCCACGTGCGCGATTTCACCGTGCTGCCCAACACCATGCTGCAGTACCGGCGGCTGTCCTACACCGCTCGCGGTCTGCTCGC